>NZ_JAZLLZ010000062.1:0-18813 GCF_045598405.1 Sodaliphilus sp. | reverse complement strand
GCTCCGATTAGCGTCCTGCTGGACGCAGTGCGTGTTGCATTTCTTCCCCCACCGCCACTTCGTTCGGCGGTGGGGGTTATTTAGGTATTGTCCTGCCGGACAACAAATTAGCAATATTTATTATCAAATGCTAAAGTTGAGATAGATAATATTTCTATAACCTATAACCAATAAACAATAACCTTTCAAATTGAGCAAGTTAGCAACTTGCAAAAGTTGAATAAATTAACAGAGTATTGTTGTGTTGTATAAAAAAAAATATTAACTTTGTATTTGATATTTAAAGCCCATATAATGATTATGAATACATATCCATTGACTCAAACCCAGCTGGGCATTTTCCTTGCCGACACAGCTGCGACTGGTAATGCTTACTACAATATTGACATGCTGTATCATCTTGATGCGAGTGTTGATATTGAGCGTTTTAAAATAGCCCTTGAGGCAGTGATAAATAGCCACCCTTACGTCAAGTCACGCCTTGTGCAGGTTGATGGTGGCGAAGTGAGATTTGAGGACCACAGCGATGAGCCTGCGTGCGTTGAGATGCTCGAGGTTGATAGCCTTGAAGCAGTGAAGGGCGAGTTGAGCCGCAAGTATGACTTGCTCAACGACCGCCTCTATCGTTTTGTTATCTACAAAGTGGGCAATGAGGCTCATTTCTTCATGAGTTTCCACCACATCATCTTTGACGGCATGTCGGGCGTAGCGTTTAACGAAGACCTGAACCGGGCATACGCTGGCGAGGTGCTGACACCTCAGGGCAAGGACGGTTTCACCATTGCCCTTGAGGAAGAAGAGGCCCGCAAGACCGACGCTTTCCAGGTGGCCAAGCAATGGCACGAGCAGGAATTCGGTGCAATGGCCGAACTGGACTCGTTCCCCCTGCCCGATGTATATGGCAAAGAGGACGGTAAATGGGTGATTACCGATATCGACATCGATACCACCGATGCCGTCGTCAAGGCATTCAGCGAAAAGCACGGTGTCAAGGCTAGCATTCCGTTTACTGCCGCATTTGGCTACACGCTTGCCAACTATACCGCCAGCGACGAGGTGCTTTACACTACTGCCTATCATGGCCGTGCCGACAAGGCTACCCGCCACGCACTGACAATGATGGTAAAGACCTTCCCCGTGTCGCACGACTACCGCAAGACACCCACTGTAGCAGAACTCATCGAGCAGACCGACAAACAGATTGCCGGAACTCGTAGCAACACGCTGTTCTCGCTTGCCGACTGCAACAACGAGATGGGCTTTGCACCCCGCACAAGCTTCGTCTTCCAGGGCACACTCCATGATTTTCCCCTCACCATCGAAGGACGCCGTCAGGCTTCGGACGACCTGATGCCCCATGCTCCGGGTCTGGACTTCATTATCCAGCTGATTCAGGTGGGTAGCAACTATAAGTGCAAGGTTGAGTATAACGACGGCATGTTCTCGGCACAGTTTGTCGAGCAGTTTGTGAAGTCATACGGCAAGGTGCTGAACGAGATGATGGTTAAGGAAAACCTCGCCGACATCGACCTCGTTGATGACGAGCACATCGCTCAACTCGACAGCTTCAACCGCCCCATGCCTGGCGAAATCTCAAAGACCGCCACTGTTGTTTCTTTGTTCAAGGAAACCGCGGGCCAATATCCCGACAACATCGCAGTCGTCTTCAAAGACAAGAAGATAACCTATAAGGAACTTAACGAAAAGACTGATATAATCGCTGCCCATGTGAGCAAGACCTTGAACGGCCGCACCAGCAATGGCGTGGACCTGCCGGTGGTGAGCATCCTGATTGAACGCAGCGAGCTGATGCCCATGCTGCCCCTCGCGGTACAGAAGGCCAATGCTGCCTATCAGCCCCTTGACCCCAGCTATCCGCAGGAGCGCCTCAACTTCATGATTAAGGATGCCGATGCCCAGATGCTGATTGCCGACCGCCACTTGCGCCCTGTGCTCACCGAATATGAGGGCGAGGTGCTTTACACCGACGAGATCGACTCGCTGCCGGCAGCCGCTGCTCCGCAGTGCACGCTCACTCCCCAGTCAGCGATGAACATCCTCTACACATCGGGCTCTACCGGTGTGCCCAAGGGCGTTATACTCGAGCAGGGCAATATCGTGACATTCAGCGACTTCTACCGCCGTTACAATAATCTTACTCCCCAAGACAAGGTGAGTGCCTACGCATCATTCGGCTTCGACGCCAACATGATGGACACCTACCCTGCCCTCACCACAGGTGCAGCAATGGTGATTATCCCCGAGGACATACGCCTTGACCTGGAGGCTATCAACGACTATCTTGCCGAGAAGGAAGTGACCATCTCGTTCTTCACCACCCAGGTGGGCCAGCAATTTGTAACCGCATATCCCCGCCACAAGACCCTCAAGCACGTGTCGATGGGTGGCGAGAAGATGGCAAGCATCGAGCCGCCAGTGACCTACACCATGCACAACCTCTATGGCCCCACCGAGTGTACGGTTTATGTAACCATCACGGCCATTAAGGAAAAAGAACCCAACATTCCACTGGGTCCCAGCAACGACACTGCACCTTGTACCATCGTCAACAAGCACGGCAAGCGACTGCCCGTGGGTGCAGCAGGCGAACTGATTATCCACGGTCCGCAGGTATCGCGCGGCTACCTCAACCGCCCCGACAAGACTGCCGAGGTGTTCGGAGTCTTCGGCGATAAGTCTTATCGCACCGGCGACATCGTGCGCTACCGCGAGAACGGAATGGTCGAGTTCGTGGGTCGCAAGGACGGACAGGTAAAGATACGCGGCTTCAGGGTTGAGCTCAAGGAAGTCGAGACCGTGATACGCGAGTTTGAAGGCATCAAGGATGCCACAGTCCAGGCGTTTGACCTTGAGGGCGGTGGCAAGTACATCGCTGCCTACGTAGTGAGCGACGACAAGGTGAACATACAAGCGCTCAACGAGTTCATCCAGTCGCAGAAGCCGCCCTACATGGTACCCGCGGTAACAATGCAGATTGACGCCATACCACTGAACGTCAACCAAAAGGTTGACAAGAAGAAACTTCCCATTGCCGAGTATAAGGTGGAGGTTGAGGGCGAATACCATGCCCCCACCACCGAGGTGCAGAAACAGTTGGCACAGATTGTGAGCCAAGTGCTCAGTGCCGACAACGTGAGCGTTGACATGCCGCTCTCACAGTTGGGTCTGTCGTCACTGCTCGCAATGAAACTGTCGTTCCAGATTCAAAAGGAACTGGGAGCCAAGGTATCTACCCGCAAACTTGTTTCGGGTGCTACTATACAGGACATTGAAAAGATTATCGCACCCGAGGAGATTGATGCTCCCGTTGAGACAGCCGCTGCTTCGACCGAGTATTATCCGCTCACCGGCAACCAGCGCGGTGTATATATCGACTGGGAAATGAACCGCGACACCACCCAATACAACATGCCAGCAGCACAGCGCATGCCTGGCGTGAGTGTTGAGCAGTTGCGTGAAGCACTCGTCAAGATTGCGGGTGCCCACGAATACATGTTCACACGCCTTGCCATGGTTGACGGCGAGGTGGTGCAACGCCCCTTCGTTCATGAGCCGAAAATAGCAGTAGAGGCACTGGACGTCCAGCCCGACGCACAGTTCTTCCAGCAACAAGTCAAGCCGTTCAACCTCTTTGACGAACCGCTGTTCCGCTTCAACATCTATACATGGCAGGACGAGGTTTACCTCATGGTTGACACTCACCACATCATCATGGACGGTGTTTCGTGGTCAATCATGCAGCAGGAATTGAAACGTGCACTTGCTGGCGAGACTCTGAACAAAGAAGAATATACAGCATTTGACCGCGCGGTTGAGGAAGAGAAACTGGCTCACTCAAGCGAGTGGACCGAGGCCGAGGCGCATTTCGACCGCCTGCTCTCGGGCATCGATGCGCTCACCTATCCCCATACTGTGGGTACAATCACCCCAGGCGAGAACGAGACCGTGAGAGTGCCTGTTGCACGCAAGCCCATCGACGACTACTGCCGCCAGCATGGTGTCACTCCCAGCAACTACTTCCTGACCATGCTCATGCAGGTGCTGCACCGCGTGAGCCGTGAGGAGAATGTGATGATTACCACCATCAACAACGGTCGTGCCGACTATCGCATGCAGGACATCTTCGGTATGTTTGTCAAGACACTCCCCATCGTCACAACCGTCAACCCCAAGACTCCCGACACCAAACTCACCGTCGTGGACGCCGTGCGCGAGATGCAGGAACAGTTCTTTGACGCACAGGAACGTGACTTCTATCCGTTCACCCGCATGGTCGAGCGCCATGGTGTTGAGGCCCTCATATGCTATGCTTACCAGGCAGGACTCTTCGAGGACGGCAGCACAGGTCCGTCGTTAGGCGATTCGTTTGACCTGAAGCTTGACACAGTGAAGTTCCCCATCGACCTGAACATCAATGATGCTCCCAGTGGCGAATATGAAATCACAGTTGACTATGACGACACCAAATACTCACACGAGGATATCGTGATGTTGGCTCAGATGCTACGCTCCCTTGCCATGAACGCGCTCAACGTGAATTGCATTGCCCAGGCAGGCATGCTTGATGCCGACGCAACACAGGCAATCATCGCCGGCTCTCAGGGCAAGAAGATGGAGGTGGACCTGAGCAAGACATTCGTGGACGTGTTTATCGAGCAGGCAACCCTGCACCCCGACAGTGTGTGTGTAGTAAGCCCCGAGGCAACCTATACCTACGACCAGGTGAACCGCAGAAGTAACGCTGTGGCACACTACCTGATGTCGCAGGGCGTGAGCAAGGGTGAATTTGTGTGCGTCTCGATGCTGGGCTGCTCCGACTTCATCGTGGCTGCCATCGGTATCGAGAAGGCGGGTGCCGCCTATGTGCCTGTTGACCCCGAATATCCCGAGGATCGCAAGCAATACATGCAGGAAGACAGCGAGGCCAAGGTGGTTGTCACCGAGGAAGAACTGCTCAAGGTGGACTGGAGCAACGACGCCCCCATCAACCTCGCAACTCCCGACGGCATCGCATATATGATTTACACATCGGGCTCAACCGGTAAGCCCAAGGGCGTTATGATTCCTCACTCAGCCAAGATGAATTTCGTGAACTTCATCGCCCAGGAGTGGCACCACACAGCCCAGAGCCGCATCTGCTGTCACTCGAGCGTATCGTTCGACGCCAGTATCGAGGACCTTTATCCCGTGCTCATCGTGGGAGGCACGCTCTATATCGTGCCTCAAGATGCCCGCAAGGACATGGAGCAGCTGCACCAGTTTATCCTGAGCAACGGCATCACTGGCGGTTGCTACACAACCCAGCTGGGTACAATGCTGCTGCAGCAGTATCCCGACCTGCCCGTCGATTACCTGGTAGTGGGCGGTGAGAAGATGTCGGCCAACCCCATGTGCAACTGCCGCCTCATCAACACCTACGGTCCCACCGAGTTCACTGTCGATGCCACATGGTTTGAGACCGAGCCTGGCAAGGAATACAAGAACATCCCCATCGGTCGTCCGCTGCACAACCTTGCAGCCTACGTCGTTGACCAGTATGGCCACCTGGTGCCCAACGGCATCAGCGGTGAGCTGTGCATGGCAGGTCCCCAGATGGCACGCGGCTACTGGAAACGCGAGGACCTCACTGCCGAGAAGTTCAGCCCGGCACGATTTGTGGATAGCAAGATCTACCACACAGGCGACCTTGTGAAGTATAATGCCGACGGCGACATCGAATATACTGGCCGCATCGACTCGCAGGTGAAGCTGCGCGGCTTCCGCATTGAGCTTGGCGAGATTGAGACTCTCATCGCAGGCTATGAAGGCGTGCTGATGGTGAGCGTGCAGGTCAAGACCATAGGCGGCGTGCAGCACTTATGTGCTTACTATAGCGCTGACCGCGAGATTGATGCCGATGCCCTCAAGGAATACCTTGCAAGCCAGCTCACCGAGTATATGGTGCCCACAGCCTACATGCAGCTCGACGCAATGCCGCTCACTCCTAACGGCAAGGTCAACACCAAGGCGTTGCCCGAGCCCCAGGTGGCTGCCCGCGAGTATGTAGAGCCCGTTGGCGAAATCGAGACATTCTTCTGCAACACATTTGCCGAGATTCTGGGCATTGAGCGTGTGGGTGCAACCGACAGCTTCTTTGAGATAGGCGGTACATCAATCGTCGCTATGCGCGTGATTGTGGCAGCTGTCAAGGCAGGCTATGAGATTGTTTACAAGAACATATTCGACAACCCGTCGGCACGCGAGATGCAGGCCTACCTCACAGGCAAGGACGTGACCGAGAGTGCCGAGGCCGACGCCAACGTTGACCACGAGGTTGTTGACTACGACTACACCGCAATCAACAAGTTGCTTGCAGGCAACACTATGGATGCCCTGCGCCATGGCAAGCGCAACCCGATAGGCGTGGCGCTCGTGACCGGAGCCACAGGCTATCTGGGCATTCACCTGGTGAACGAACTGCTGCAACGCGACGATGTGCCCACTGTTTACTGTCTGGTGCGCGGTAATAAGCACCTGACAGCCGAGAGCCGCCTGCGCACGCAGATGTTCTACTACTTTGCCAACGCTCATGAAGATTTGTTCGGTACCAAGCTTGTGGTTGTTGACGGCGATGTCACTCGCCCCGAGACATTTGACTGCCTCCTCGATAAGGGAATTGAGACAGTATTCAACTGTGCCGCTAATGTGAAGCACTTCTCGGCTGGAACCGATATTGAAGACATCAACATAGGTGGTTGCAACACATGCATCGACTTCTGCTTGAAGACTGGCGCACGCCTGGTACACACCTCAACAACATCGGTTGCCGGCTCGCTGGTGAGCGACCGCCCCGTTGACGGCCACCTCATCACCGAGAATCAGTTGTACTGGGGACAGACGCTTGACAACCAGTATATCCATGCCAAGTTTATTGCCGAGCGCAATGTGCTGGACGCTATGATTAACCGTGGCTTGCGTGCCAAGATCATGCGCATGGGTAACTTGTCATCGCGCAGCAGCGATGGTGAGTTCCAAATCAACTTCCACAGCAACTCGTTCATGGGACAGCTGAAGTGTTTCCAGACTCTGGGCTGCATCAGTTATGACAGCCTGACCGATGACATGGAATTCTCACCCATCGACGAGGTGGCTAAGGCGATATCACTGCTCAGCGAGACTCCCGACGAGTGCTGTGTCTATCAGGTAGTGAACTCACATCGCCAGATATTCGGCAATGTGATTGAGTGCTTGAGAAACATAGGCATTCATGTTGATATGGTTGAGAGCGATGTATTTAACGCTCGCCTGCAAGAGGCTATCCAAGATCCTGTCAAGGCTGGCATCTTGCAGAGTATGCTTGCCTATAACAGTGACAGCGACAAGTATGTGGCATTCAATGGCGAGAATGATGTCTATACTACTCAAACTCTGTTCCGCCTGGGCTTCCGCTGGTCGTTCACCACATGGGACTACATGGAGCAGTTCCTTGCAGCAATACAGAGTTTAGGCTTCTTTGATGACGATTATCAACGTTAATAAATTATTATGTCGAATAGAAATTCATATCTCATAGGAAAGGCATTCAGGTCATTCCTGATGGCATCGGTGCTCTCGGTAGCAGCCGAGCAGGTTGCAGTGCTTGTAGATGCAGCCGTTGTGGGACGCCTGGTCAGTGCAGGAGCACTGGCAGGTGTGAGTGTTATCCAACCACTCATTCAGGCATTATATTCGTTCTCGGTGCTCTTTGTCGTGGGCGGAACGATGATGGTGGGTGTGGCAATAGGCAATGGCGAGCGTGACAAGGCCAATAGCATCTTCACGGTGACACTGGCATGCGTTGCAGCACTGGGAGTGGTGTTTGTGATCGGGGCATTCTCGTTCTACGACCAGATACTATCGTTCTTGTGCCCGTCAGCCACGTTGCGACCATTTGCCGGCGAGTATGCCAACTTTATCCTGCTGGGGTCACCGTTCTACTTGCTGTCCTACATGCTACAGTGCATGGTCACTGTGGACGGCCGTCCCCGTCTTGTGACGATTTCGGTTGTTGTGGGTAACATTGTAAACCTTGTGCTCAACATTGTGCTCATCAAGGTATTTAACGTAGGAGTCGCTGGTGCGGCGGCAGCAACCGTAACGATGAATGTGCTTAATGTTGTGATTCTCTCAACACATTTCTTGAAGAAAGGCACGCTGAGTGTTGCCATGCCCAGCAAAGTCATAGGAATTGTGAAAATGCTGTTAAAGAACGGTTTGCCCGAGTTTGTGGCTACATCGCTCATTGCAGTGCAACTGGCGGCAGGCGTGCGCATCGCATCAATCTATATGGGTGATGCTGGCGTGGTGGTGCTGGCAGTGTGTACCCAGTTGTTTAGTTTTTCAATGATTTTCCTGTCGGGAACCCTCAACACGCTACAGCCCATGAGTGCTATCCTCAAGGGAGCCCGCGATGGCAAGGGAATGTTAATCTTGCTACGACAAGCCTATACGTTCCTGTTTATCTGTCTCACGATTTATACTCTTGCGATTTGCCTTGTTCCCACGCAAATTGCGAGCTTCTTCGGCGTGAACACCGAGTCGCAAATGCAGATGGCACTGCAAGCATTACCTCTCTACTCGCTTCACATCGTGATGCAGAGCTTGTTCTATCAGTTTATTTCGATATACCAAATTCACGACCAGCCCCGATTTGCCGTGTATTTGTCAACTGGCCAGTCGATATTCCCCGCTGTGGGATTTGGACTGCTGGCTGTTGCTGGCGGACCCGTGAGCCCATGGTGGGGCTTCTTCCTGGGGCAGGCTTTCACCGTCCTTACCCTATTGCCGCTGGTGGTGCGTGAGCAACGGCGCAACCGCAGCCTCACACCCATATTCTTGATTAAGCAGAGTGATGAAAGCGTGACCTACGACGTGTCGGTGGCGACTGATTATGATGCGCTGCACAAGATGCTGGGCGAGTTGACGAGTTTCATGCGTGGGACTCGCCTGGGCGACAAATCGGCGATGAATGCGGTGCTGTGTACCGAGGAACTGGCGAAAAACATCATTGACCACGGTCACGCCCACTCGATAGATGTGAGGGCAACACACAGCGACGACAGCATCAACATCACGCTGTGCGACGATGGCAAGCTGTTCAACCCGGTGGAGTATGACAAAGAAACTGGCTTAGGTCTGCAAATAGTGAGAGGACTGGCAACTGACATAAGTTATGACACCATTTTTAATCAGAATGTCGTGACAATCACTATCAAGAAATGAACAAAGCTCGCCCTGGTGTGACAACTGAGATGCATTTTTTGTTATTAAACTCGTAGTTCTTTTACCTAAAATGCGTCTAAGTGATATAGACTGAATTATGAAAGAATTATTATCAATACAATTATAACAATGAAAACGATTAAAACAATTTTTGCTATTGCAACTATGGCAATGGCATCACAGGCTAACGCCCAGACACCCGTTGCGGGTGTGAACCGCGCCGACATGAACCTGTCGGTATCTCCTGGTGAAGATTTCTATGAGTATGCAGGTGGCGGCTGGATGAAGGCCAACCCCCTCAAACCGGAGTATTCGAGCTACGGCGTCTTTGACGACCTGGCCGAGAAGAACCGCCAACAGTTGCGCGACCTGTTCCTTGACCTGGCCAAGACCGAGCATGCACCCGGCACTGTGGGACAGAAGGTGAGCGACCTTTACAAGATGGCTATGGACAGCACTCGCCTCAACCGCGAGGGCGCCACTCCCATCATGGCTGACCTAGCCGAAGTGGCTGCATTCAAAAAAGCCGACCTCACTGCTTTCATCGCCAAGCAGCATCTAGCTGTTGCCAATCCTTTCTTCGGCATCGGCGTGGAGACCGACCTCAAGAACAGCGACTACAACGCCATGTGGATGAGCGGCGGCACAAGCGGACTGCCCGACCGTGACTACTACCTCAACACCGACGCAGATAGCAAGAAAATACAGGCTGCTTACAAGGACTACCTGGTGAAGATTTTCATGCTGTGTGGTTACAAGAAGAAAGACGCACAGCGCGCTGCCAAGACCATCTACGACATCGAGTATAAGTTTGCCGAGGCTAAGATGAGCCGCGCCGAAGCACGCGACTACACCAAGCTCTACAACATCCGCACCGTGGACCAGCTCCAGGCCGACTATCCCGCCATCAACTGGCGCCAGTACTTCACCCTCATGGGCGTGAAAGACATGGACTGGGTTATCCTCGAGCAGCCCAAGGTGATGGCTGTGGCCAACGACCTGATGACTAACCTCACCGAGCAACAGATGAAGGACTACATGAGCGGACTCATCATCAAGAGCGCTACTGGCTACATGAGCGACGAAATAGGCGAAACCGCTTTCGACTTCTTCGGTCGCACACTGAGCGGACAGCAGGAGCGCAAGGCTCGCTGGAAACGTGCACTAGGTGTGCCCAACGGATTGCTGGGCGAGGCCGTGGGCGAACTCTATGTGAACAAGTACTTTGCTGGCGACAGCAAGGAGAAAATGCTCAAGCTCATCAGCAATCTGCGCAAGTCGCTCGCCGCTCACATCGCTAGCCTCACATGGATGAGCGACAGCACCAAGGTGAACGCCCTCGTCAAGCTCAATGCATTCACCGTGAAGATTGGCTACCCCGACAAGTGGCGCGACTACAGCGGCCTCACCGTTGACCCCAAGGCAACCCTCTTCGACAATATCAAGGCTGCGTCAATCTATGAGACCAAGCGCAACCTCGACAAGTGGGGCAAGCCCGTCGATAAGGACGAATGGGGAATGACTCCTCAAACTGTCAATGCTTACTACAACCCCACCACCAACGAGATTTGCTTCCCCGCTGCTATCCTCCAGGCTCCCTTCTTCGATGCTAATGCCGACGATGCCACCAACTATGGTGCAATCGGTGTGGTAATCGGCCACGAGATGACCCACGGATTTGACGACCAGGGACGCAACTTCGACAACGAAGGCAACATGCGCGACTGGTGGAGCGAGAAGGATGCCGAGCAGTTCAAGGCTGCAGCCGAGAAGCTCGCAGCACAGTTCGACGAGGTAATCGTCGTTAAGGATCA
Organism: Sodaliphilus sp.; assembly: GCF_045598405.1. Taxonomy (NCBI): domain Bacteria; kingdom Pseudomonadati; phylum Bacteroidota; class Bacteroidia; order Bacteroidales; family Muribaculaceae; genus Sodaliphilus; species Sodaliphilus sp. Next base: position 7,738 of record NZ_JAZLLZ010000062.1, on the reverse strand, counting down.
GCACGCCAACGGTCACCTCACACTGGGTGAGAACATCGCCGATCAGGGTGGTATCACCATCTCGTTTGACGCATTCTGCAAGACACAGCAGTTCACCGACGGCAAGGAGATTGACGGCTTCACACCCGCACAACGCTTCTTCTTGAGCTATGGACGCATCTGGGCCGACAATATGACCGACGAGGCCATCTTCCAGCAGACCAAGAGCGACCCCCACTCAATAGGCCGCAACCGCGTCAACGTGACACTGCGCAACATCGACGAGTTCTTCAAGGCATTCAACATCAAGGAGGGCGACAAGATGTACCGCACCCCCGACGACCGCGCCATCATCTGGTAACCGATGATAACAAAATCACAAAACTGGGGCTTCGACCGAATGAGGTTGAAGCCTCAGTTGTAATATTTAAGGAGGCTTACATTTATTGTAATTATTCTCCAATAACTTTTTTGAGGACTCCCCCGCACGGATCTCACTAATCTCACGGATTTTTTACTTGAAAATATATTAACATTGAGAGGCTGAAAGCCAACACGCACAAAGCTTGCTTTGGGCACATACACCCCCACCTAAAGGAGTGAGACTAGTGCCGGTGGGGTGGCCGTGTCGTTTTAAGGAGTTCTTCTTTTTGGGAAGCTCCAATGAACTACAAAAAATCCCGGGGGATGAGAACCTCGGGATTTTTTGTCAGGGGATGTTTGTATGTCGTTTTACATGCGCTCGGGGACTTCCATGCCCAGCAGTGACACGGCGCGCTTGATGGTTGCGCCCACGGTTGCCGAGAGCTTGAGGCGGAAGGCACGCACGGTGGCGTCTTCTTCCTTGAGGATGCTACAGTCGTGGTAGAACTGGTTGAACTCCTTGGCCAGGTCAAATGTGTAGTTGGCAATGATGGCGGGGCTGTAGTTGCGTCCGGCGTCAAGCACTGTGCCTGCAAAGTTATTGAGGCGCTGGATGAGCGATGTCTCTTTCTCGCCTGGCTCAACTGCACTCACATTGGCAGCGTTGAAGTCTTCCTCGGCCTTGCGCAGCAGCGACTGGATGCGGGCATAGGTGTACTGGATGAAAGGACCTGTGTTGCCGTTGAAGTCGATGCTCTCCTGCGGGTTGAACAGCATGTTCTTGCGCGGGTCAACCTTGAGGATGAAATACTTGAGTGCGCCCAGACCGATGATGCGGAACACGTTCTCGCGCTCATCGTCGGGCACGCCTTGCAGGCGGCCGGGCTCGCTGCTCATCTTGCGTGCTGTGGCTATCATCTCGTCCATGAGCTCGTCGGCGTCAACCACGGTGCCTTCGCGAGACTTCATCTTGCCGTTGGGCAGCTCAACCATGCCATATGAGAAGTGGATCAAGTCCTTGCCCCACTTGAAGCCCAGCTTGTCGAGCAGCAGCGAGAGCACCTGGAAGTGGTAGTTCTGCTCATTGCCCACCACATATATCATCTGGTCGATGGGATAGTCCTGGTAGCGGAGCTTTGCGGTACCTATGTCCTGGGTCATATACACTGATGTGCCGTCGCTGCGCAGCAAGAGCTTGTGGTCGAGTCCGTCGCCAGTGAGGTCGGCCCACACACTGTTGTCCTCTTTGCGGTAGAAAATGCCCTTTTCGAGACCTTCTTCCACCTTTTCCTTACCCTCAAGATAGGTGTTGCTCTCGTAATATATCTTGTCGAAGCCCACACCCATGCGCTTGTAGGTCTCGTCAAATCCGGCATATACCCACTCGTTCATCGTTGCCCACAGGTCGCGCACTTCCTTGTCGCCCTCTTCCCACTTCTTGAGCATAGCTCGTGCCTCGGCCATGAGGGCAGAATTCTTCTCGGCCTCTTCCTCGGTCATGCCGCTTGCCATGAGTTCTTTGAGTTCGGCCTTGTAGTGCTTGTCAAATGCCACGTAGAAATCGCCGATGAGGTGGTCGCCCTTCTTGCCCGCTTTCTCGGGAGTGACGCCCTCGCCCCACTTGAGCCATGCAAGCATTGACTTGCAGATGTGGATGCCACGGTCGTTCACGATGTTGGTCTTCACCACCTTGTTGCCGCAAGCCTCCATGATGCGCGAGAGACTGTAACCCAGCAGGTTGTTGCGCACGTGACCCAGGTGAAGGGGTTTATTGGTGTTGGGCGATGAGTATTCAATCATCACCAGCGGGCTGTTCTCGGTCACGGGCACGAAGCCAAAGTTGGGGTCGGAAGCGATGTTGTTGAGCACGCCAGTCCAGAAGGTGGGGCGTATGGTGATGTTGAGGAAGCCCTGCACCGCATTGAATTTTTCAACCGCGTCACAGTTGGCAACCAGCCATTCGCCTATCTCCTGGGCGGTAACCACAGGAGCCTTGCGCGAAGCCTTGAGGAAGGGGAAAACAACGATAGTGAGGTTGCCCTCAAACTCCTTGCGGGTAGTTTGGGGGACAATCTTATCGGCGGGAAAATCAACGCCGTAAAGAGCCTTAACCGCCTGAGCGGTAGCTTGCGAGAGAATTGTATCTATTGACATAAATCTAATAATTTTCGTGTTACTTCACTAGTGCGCACACGCGTGCAAAATAAACTACACTGCAAAGGTAGTGAAAATTTCACGAAAGTCAATCTCTGAAACATCTAAAAAACTTATTTAGATGGGTTCTATTAATTATGTCGAGGCGATTTTGAGGAAAATAGTGTGGGGGCTTATGGTCGATCAGCCAGCCCAGATGTTTGTCAAACATGTCAAGGACATAAAAAATGCCGCCGAAAGGAGTGAGATTGTCAGATTTTATTTGTAACTTTGCCATATCGATGTCGTGTTGGTGGTTCGTTTGGTTTTATTTGCCGCACTAAATTAAGTGAAATCACCGACATGACAAAATCCTGGGCAACTTTTTGTTGCTCAGGATATTATAAAAATTGTTAACAAAAGTGCTGCGGAATTAAAGTATTATGGCAAATCAAGATTATTACCAAGAGGGTTACTATCAGCAGGACCCCAGCGGCGCACAGCCCACGCCTCCTCCATTCGAACCCGAGAAGCAAAAGATGTTCTCTAACATTTTCTCATTCAAAGGTCGCATCAGGCGACTTGAGTATGGGTTGACCTATATTGCAATTTATGCCCTTAGCCTGGTTGTGGGTTTTGTGGTAGGAATAATTTCAGGAATCTACGGGCTTGATGAATCCTCGGCAACCTTATTGGTTTACATCGCACTGCTTCCGCTGCTTTATGTGCAATGGGCCCAGGGCGCAAAGCGTTGCCACGACCGAGGTAACTCGGGATGGTACCAGATAATACCTTTCTACATCTTCGTCATGTTCTTTGGCGACGGCGAGTCTGGCGAGAATGAGTATGGCGGCAATCCCAAGGGCGAATAACAATGACATCTAAAAACTACTTAATATTGCAATCCAAATGAAAAATCAACTTATCAAGACTTCGCTTGGCCTGTGTGCCATGGCACTGGTGTCGGCTACGTGTCTTGCGGCACAGCCCAAGAAGCAAAAACAACAGCCCATACAGCTGGGCGCTAACCCCATCATCACCCACATGTACACCGCCGACCCCTCGGCCCACGTGTGGAAAGACGGCCGCTTGTATCTCTATCCCTCGCATGACATCTTCCCGGCACGCGGCTGCGACCTCATGGACAAGTACCACGTGTTCTCGACCGACGATATGGTCAACTGGGTGGATCATGGCGAGATTGTGAACGCCGACATGGTGAAGTGGGGGCGTCCTGAGGGCGGCTTCATGTGGGCTCCCGATGCTGCCTACAAGAACGGCAAATACTACTTCTACTTCCCTCACCCCAGCGAGAGCAATGTGGCTCCGTCGTGGAAGGTGGGTGTGGCAGTGAGCGACTATCCCGACCGCGATTTCAAGGTGCTGGACGAGCCTATGAAGGCCCCCGACGGCTATGTGGGTGGTTGGGACATGATCGACCCTTGTGTGTTCATTGACGATGACGGAACTCCCTATCTCTATTACGGTGGTGGCAGTAACCTGTGCATGGCGCGCATGAAGGATAACATGATTGAACTTGCCGAGCCGTTAAAGAAGGTTGAAGGCCTCAAGGACTTCCACGAGGGAGCATGGGTGCACAAGCGCAACGGCAAGTACTACTTGAGCTATGCCGACAACTTCGACGGCGCTAACCGCATGCATTACGCCATGAGCGACTCGCCCATGGGACCCTGGGAATACAAGGGCATGATTCTGGCTGCCAACAGCTGTGCCATGACCCACGGCAGCATTGTGGAGTATAAGGGCGAGTGGTTCCTGTTCTACCACACCAGCGACTTGAGCCACAAGAACGAGTACCGCTCGGTGGCAGTCGATAAGCTCTACTACAACCCCGACGGCACCATTCGCCTCGTGTCGCAACACCGCTAATCGTCTGCGTTGAGGCGTTGTCGTCATCCCGCCGATGACGCGATATAGTAAATCCCCGCCATGAAGAGGTGTCTTCGTGGCGGGGATTAAAACTTGTGGCAAATTTAAAAACTATTGTTGTCCGGTAACTATTCACCAATGGAACTCCCCGCGCGGATAAAAATCTATTGTAGTATAGTTACAACAGATTGCTCTGATTTAACTGAATAAGAAATTATTCTAATTATTTTAATTTCTTTCAGTTATTATTAAATCTGTGTTATCAGTGAGATCAGTGAGATCCGCGCGGGGAAATTACCCAAAATACCATTGCTGAATAGTTACTGTTGTCCGGTAAAAAATAGAAAATATTTTTATTCTGATTTTATGCTTCGCTTAGAAAATAGCTTGCTCTGCAAGCAAAATGGAATTACCTCACAGATAGTGTGTTATCATTTTCAGGACAGAGTCCTCCATTTTAAGGGAGGTTCGCTGGTCGCGGCACGGGCTTTGCCCACTTTCCGCTACTCACTCCCTTGAGCACGGTTTTTGGCGTGAGCCATATAAACTAAAAAAATCATTTTCTTTTTTTTGTTCTATACCAAGCCCCAGTTATACCAAAGTTTTGTAACTGGCAGTGTTTGGGAAAGTTAGAACAACTCTCGTGATTTTAACCGGACACTGCTATTTAAAAGCCTAGCGACTGCATGGCGCCGGTGATGCGCACTGTGGCGCCCACATACAGCCCGTTCACCGAGGGGTCGAACTCGGTGATTTTGCCGCCTGCCAGCCAGGGAGTTACGCGCAGGCCGGTCGATAGGCGAGAGTAGCGCTGGTTGAGGAAGAATGGCTCCAGGGTGTTGCGCTCATAGAGCTTGAAGTCAACGTCCACGCTGGCTATCCATGTGGTCTTGCCCAGATGCTTGTCGTGGGAATCGGTGATGTTGAACAGCCACACCTCGTTCTCGTCTTGCTTCCACTTGATGTCGTTGAGCGTATAGGAAAGACGGGTGTAATAAACGCCTGCTGCCGGGGTTACCGAGATGCGGCCTGACGAGAACACTTTGTAGCCCAGCTGCACGGAGAGTCCTGTGCGTGTGGCGTTGTTGTTGCCCACTATCTGGCCGTCGAAACCGTGTTCCTCCTTTATGTTATAAGGGTTTTCGTTCTTGAATCCGGGCTGACCGTAGTCAAAGTCGGCCTTGAGGCGGAAACGCTTGTAGTCGGCAGTGATGCCGGCAGTGAACTGCGCGCATCCCTTGAGGGTGTTGTGCAGCGAACCGGTCGTTGCTGCATATCCCACACCGCCCTGGATGCCTAGCACCAAGGCGCTCTCGTCGCTCTTGTCTTGTGCCGACGCACACAGCGCCACAACGGCCCCAAGAAGCACTGCAAGTATTGATTTTTTCATCATGTTTTCTTTTTTTCGGTAAAATTAGCACCAATTCTCCACCCTGCCAAATTTTGCAACATTTTTTAGCACCGAACTTGAATTTCGCTTGCAAGTGTGAAGAATTTTTGCGAAATTTGATAGTGATATTCACCATTAAAACATTTTCATTATGAAGAAACTAGCATTTATCATGGCAGCCGGCGTGATTGCTCTCATGGCAGCGAGCTGCGGCAACGAGCAGCAGAATGCGTCGGGCTAGCAATCGCAGGAAACAGTTGAGCAGGGCGACGCAGCGTCACAGGCACGCCTGGGCGACTGCTACCGCGAGGGCGAAGGCGTGGCAAAGGACATGACCGAAGCCACCAAGTGGTATGACATGGCGTCAAAGCAAGGCTTCCCCGTCGATAAGCAATACTGCTCAAAGAAATAATGAGGCATCAACGTGACCGGTAATCGATAACCCCCTATATAAAAAATCGCCCCCGCAATCTTACAGGAGCGATTTTTTTATGATGCAATGTTATTGCGGTCGTTGAAATTACTTAACCTCAGCGAAGTGCTTGATAGTGCGAACCATCTGAGAAGTGTAAGAGTTCTCGTTGTCGTACCAAGAAACAACCTGTACCTGGAAAGTATCGTCAGCAACCTTGCTAACCATAGTCTGAGTAGCGTCGAAGAGTGAACCGAACTTCATGCCGATGATGTCGCTAGAAACGATCTGATCCTCGGTGTAACCGAAAGACTCGTTAGCAGCAGCCTTCATAGCAGCGTTGATGCCCTCTACAGTTACGTCAGCACCCTTAACAACAGCGATAAGGATAGTAGTTGAACCAGTGGGAGTGGGAACGCGCTGAGCTGAACCGATGAGCTTGCCGTTGAGCTCGGGAATTACGAGACCGATAGCCTTAGCAGCACCTGTTGAGTTGGGAACGATGTTGCAAGCACCTGCGCGTGAACGGCGGAGGTCACCCTTGCGCTGAGGACCGTCAAGGATCATCTGGTCGCCAGTGTAAGCGTGGATTGTTGACATGATACCGCTCTGGATGGGAGCATAAGCGTTGAGAGCAGCAGCCATGGGAGCGAGGCAGTTAGTGGTGCAAGATGCAGCGCTGATAACCTTATCCTCAGCTGTGAGAACGTTGTGGTTAACGTTGAAAACGATAGTGGGGAGGTCGTTGCCTGCGGGAGCAGAGATGACAACCTTCTTAGCGCCAGCTGTAAGGTGAGCTGAAGCCTTCTCTTTAGAAGTGTAGAAACCGGTGCACTCGAGAACTACATCTACGTCGAGCTCGCCCCAAGGAAGCTCAGCAGCGTTGGGCTTTGCGTAGATAGTGATCTTCTTGCCGTCAACAACGATGAAATCCTCACCAGCCTCAACAGTGTGCTTGCCCTCGCCGAACTTACCAGCGAAGCCACCCTGAGCTGTGTCATACTTGAGAAGGTGAGCGAGCATCTTGGGAGAAGTAAGGTCATTGATTGCTACTACCTCATAACCCTCAGCCTCAAACATCTGACGGAATGCGAGACGGCCGATGCGACCGAAACCGTTAATTGCTACTTTTACCATTTTTCTTTGTTTGTTTTTTTTATTTGTTATATAAAAAGTAAATTGTATTTTCTGTAAGTTTTGCATTAGCACTGTCGTGAACCTAATACAATGCAAATTTACTCATTTTTTTTCTTATACAATTATATTAACGGAAAAATAATGGAAAAATTTCCTTAATTAAGATATTTTAAACTTTCGCGCCCTTTTGGGTAACTATTCAGCAATGGTATTTTGGGTAATTTCCCCGCGCGGATCTCACTGATAACACAGATTTAATAATAACTGAAAGAAATTAAAATAATTAGAATAATTTCGGCTCAGTAGATATTTTCCGTGGCAATCCACAGCACTGATTACCCAAATATCAGAGTGCAACGGTAGAGATAGAAGGGTAAGTCACGCACGCCTCTTAGCTCAGAGCGGAATCCCTTCATTTTTGAGTTGAGAGACTC
>NZ_JAZLLZ010000061.1:0-140205 GCF_045598405.1 Sodaliphilus sp. | reverse complement strand
CCGCCGAAAGGAGTGAGATTGTCAGATTTTATTTGTAACTTTGCCATATCGATGTCGTGTTGGTGGTTCGTTTGGTTTTATTTGCAGCACTAAATTAAGTGAAATCACCGACATGACAAAATCCTGGGCAACTTTTTGTTGCTCAGGATATTATAAAAATTGTTAACAAAAGTGCTGCGGAATTAAGGAAAAAAGATAGTATTAATTATTGAGGGTTTATGATTTCTTAGCAAAAACTGTGCCGTAGCCTAGGCTTGCGTTTTTGCCTAGGCCCAGGCCGTTGGGGATCGAGAGGTTGCTGGTGAATTCCAGATCGAATGACATCAATGCAACTCCCTTGTTGTGCACTATGCGTGGGGGCTCGAGCGAGGTGATAGATGCAGTGAGCTCTTTGTCAAGGAATACCCCCAGCCCTTTGCACATCGACAGCAGGTTGCCTCGCAGGATGCGCTCTAGGAGTTGCACTCGCTCGGTGAGCGAAGTCAGGGATGTGTAGGTGCGGTAGTTGTTGGCGTTGAGAGGTAGCCAGTGGCGCAGCGTGTAGTGGAATGTGTCGTTCCACACTTGCATGCGCGTGCGTGTAGGCACCATGCTCTGCACTTCCATCACGATGTCTCGCGCGCCCAGCTGGTAGATGCCGTTGATGCCGCTGTCAAGCAGCTGTCCCATCACAGTCGCGCCGTCATCAATGCCCACGATAGCGGCTTTGCGCCCGATGCGCTTGTATTGCACCAGGGGGTAGGAATACCGGTAGCTGGTGTCGTCGGAATGGTTGTGATAGAGCACATGTGCTTCACCTTGCATGCGGGCAATGATGGCTCCGCGAAACAAGGGGATTTCATGCGCTGAAATCTCGTTGCTGAATGTGATGGTGATTACTTTTATTTCCTTGCTGCAGTCGGTCATAGTAGTGTGTGTTGTGTTGCTGTGTGGGGGTGGTTTATATACGAGTTGTTTTCTGCCACAAATTTAATGATTTTTTCTCAAAAAAACTATGTTTATTTCGATTTTTTTTATTGTAATCCATTATTTTTGTTGGTTCGGCAATTTTTTGTATATTTGCAACGTGATTGAGAAAGGTCATTGACATGTTGTGTTTAGTTAAGATAGTCTTTCATTGCTTATTTTTGCCCCGCTTTGAGGGGCTGAAATGAGGGTATTTTTTGACTTTATTGCACTTTTATCCGCGCGATTTAGTTAAAAAGTGTAAAGAAATCTTTGTAGTATGCATGGTAATCAAGCATTTACAAATTTCGCCCTCCGAGAGCATATTCCATTAAAACAAGGATTAAGACTGCTCCACAATGCCTCATGGCACTGCTTCAACGCGCTCCGAGAGCATATTCCATTAAAACAAGGATTAAGACTAAGTTCAATAGCATTTATCAGCACGTTTGCGATATCTCCGAGAGCATATTCCATTAAAACAAGGATTAAGACTTCTTATGCGCACATCTTTTGCGCTACATACTTGTTCTCCGAGAGCATATTCCATTAAAACAAGGATTAAGACTTTATCATTAGACTCATCTATAATAATAGGAATTCTCCGAGAGCATATTCCATTAAAACAAGGATTAAGACTTGAGTCATAGTGTAAGTGTGTAATGTTATATTGAACTCCGAGAGCATATTCCATTAAAACAAGGATTAAGACCAGTCTTGTTGTTGATTTTTGTCTGTTTTCATTTCCTCCGAGAGCATATTCCATTAAAACAAGGATTAAGACTTTAATAATTGTGTAAGTTCTAACAATTGTGTTGTATCTCCGAGAGCATATTCCATTAAAACAAGGATTAAGACTTTAATCTTTTTCATGTCATTTGCAATATTTACTCCGAGAGCATATTCCATTAAAACAAGGATTAAGACCCTTTTCTGTCTCGCTGTAAGGGAAGCGGTTCTTTCTCCGAGAGCATATTCCATTAAAACAAGGATTAAGACACTGAAGCATAGCCGTCAGGAGCATTCTTACTGACTCCGAGAGCATATTCCATTAAAACAAGGATTAAGACTATTTTAAATGGCTGTGACCATCTCCTGTTTTCTACCTCCGAGAGCATATTCCATTAGAACAAGGATGATGCCTGCAAACAAGAATGTTTGCAAGGTGCAAAAAACTGCGAGGGCTGATTCCATTATAACAAGGATAAACCGTTTACACACATAATACACTTTTAAACACATTATGGAATTAGTCATTAATACATTCGGAGCTTCGATAAAACGTGATAAAGAAGCATTTGTTATTGCGAACAAAGATGGGCAGCAACGCATTCCCGTTGACGGCGTGACCAGCATCGTCATGGGGCGTGGTGTCCTGGTGACAAGTGATGCCGTCATGCTTGCAGTGGAACACGAGATTGACATGATATTTAGCGACAAAGCTGGTTCAATGGTAGGACGGGTGTGGAGTCCCAGATATGGTTCGGTATCCTCTATAAGGAAAGGGCAAATCAACTTCACGTTTTCGCACGATGCTCTTACATGGATAAAGAAGGTGATAGCTCGCAAGATAGAAAACCAGCAGGCCTTGCTGCTGATGTTCAACAGCGATGACGGCAGTGCTACTCAACTGACGCGCAAGTCTATTGCACGAATGGAAGATTATCGCACCAAGGTGCTTGCGGTAGAGGGAGATGTGGTAGCAGATGTTGCCCCTAGCCTCAGAGGGTGGGAAGGATTGGCTTCACGCATCTATTTTGAGACACTTAACACGTTCTTGCCACGCAACCTGCAATTTGGCAAACGCAGTCAGCGTCCTGCTATTGACCCTTTCAATGCCTTTCTCAACTATGGCTACGGTATGCTATATGGCAAGGTGGAGGGAGCGCTTATCAAGGCCGGGGTTGACCCATATGTGGGAGTAATGCACCGTGATGACTACAACAGGCCTGTGCTTGCCTACGACATAATTGAGCGTTACCGTGTGTGGGTTGACTATGTCGTGACAAACCTCGCGTGCCAGAGTGTGATCAATGAGGATTACTATTCGGTGCATGATGACGGAAGCTGCTGGCTTGAGGGATTGGGTCGCCGCGTGCTCATTCAGTCGGTAAACGACTACCTCGATGAGGTTGTTGAGGTGTCTGATGACATGCAACGCTCACGTGCCACTATCATCCAGATGGATGCTCACAAACTCGCCAACATGTTCAAACAATATGTCTAACCATAATCTCCAAAAACAAAATTATGCTTTCAGCCGGACTTAACGTCACCGACAATACTCACCCGCTTGCAAAAATAACAGTGGAGTATCTTTACGACAAATTGCGTAATCCCAGAAGCGACCTTGTAGCGATGATTAGGCAACTGCGCACAGTCAAACGGCTTGATGCCAAGCGATATGCCGTAGCTAAACGCCAGCTTCCCTATGTGTGTTGCGGCATCTTTAATCCTGCTTTTCGCAATAGTCAGAATTTTGCTTATGCCCAGCATTTCATAATAGATATCGACCATCTGTCTGATAAAGGTCTTGATGCTGAGGTCGTGAAGCAACGACTCTCGCAAGACCCCCGTGTGGCACTGGCTTTCTTGTCGCCTAGCGAAGATGGTATTAAGGTGTTGTTTAATCTTAACGAACGCTGCACCGACCCGGGACTGTATTCCCACTACTATCGTGAGTTTGCGCACGCATTCGCTGCAACACACAACTTGGAGCAGGTAATAGACCGATGCACAAGCGATGTAGCTAGGGCATGTTTCATTAGCTGGGACCCGCAGGCCTACTTCAACCCCGACGCTGAAACTTTGGTCATGTCCAGATACCTTGACATCGACAATGTTGCCAGTTTAGAGAAAGAGAACCGACTGCACTTGCCACCTGTGTCGCAACCAGCACGCGATCCTGATGACGAGACGATGGAACGCATCAGGCTGCTACTTGCCGGTAAAAAAAAGCAAGCGCTCACAGCCAAACCGCCAGTCGAAGTGCCTGATGAACTCAACCAAGTAATGCCTGCTATTGAAGCCATTCTCACTGATAACGGAATCACAGTGAACAGTGTTGAAAACATCCAGTATGGAAAAAAAATAAAACTCAGTCTCGGAGTCAAGCGGGCAGAGCTAAATATATTTTATGGCAAAAGAGGTTTCTCGATAGTCAAGTCACCACGTTGCGGCACATCGGCACAACTTAATGACCTGACAGCACAACTCATTGCCACCCAACTGTATTAATTGCATCATGGCACGACGCGACTACGAACAACTGCCGTGGACTGAACGCATGAAACGGCTCATGCATGCCAGTCTCAAAGAAGATGCCCACATTGTGCCAGGCAACATTGATAACGGTGATGACAATCAAGTGGGGACTCTGAGCGAGAGAGTGAATAGGATTTTCGGGTTTATCAATAATAAACGTAACACTGACATGACATTCTTTGTTATGTATGACATAGAGAGCAACAAAGTGAGACGTCACATTGCAAAGTATCTGCTGGAAAGCGGATGCATTCGCCTACAACGTTCCATGTTTCTGGCTAACTTGCCACATGAAAAGTTCAACAAGATCAAGGATGACCTAGCGCAAGTGCAGGCTTGTTATGACAATGATGACAGCATTCTCGTGGTGCCCATCTCTTGCGACTTGTTGCAAGCCATGAAGGTGATAGGGCGAGACATAAACGTTGACATTGTGTTGAGAACCAGCAGCACGTTATTCTTTTAATTTTGTATTATCGGGGTAAAGCATTGTGTATCAGTGATGTGAGGGTGCTATTGGAAAATTGGTCACAAAATAATTGTGTGTTTGAAGAAGTTTAGTTAAATTTGCATTTCAATGGCGAGGATCTTTGACATGTTGTGTTTAGTTAAGATAGTCTTTCATTGCTTATTTTTGCCCTGCTTTGAGGGGCTGAAATGAGGGTATTTTTTTGACTTCATTGCACTTTTATTCGCGCGATTTAGTTAAAAAGTGTAAAGAAATCTTTGTAGTGTGCATGGTAATCAAGCATTTACAAATTTCGGCCTCCGAGAGCATATCCCATTAGAACAAGGAATAAGACCGGATTTGCCTGCGCAATCGGCGCCTACCTCCCTTCTCCGAGAGCATATTCCATTAGAACAAGGATTAAGACGACGATGCGGTCCTCTTTGAGGACAACGCCATCTTCCTCCGAGAGCATATTCCATTAGAACAAGGATTAAGACCCTCTTACTCCTACTCTTCTTCCTAATTCCAATCCTCCGAGAGCATATTCCATTAGAACAAGGATTAAGACACACAAAGTGCTACTGCGAGCACTACCAAAGTTACTCCGAGAGCATATTCCATTAGAACAAGGATTAAGACGATGTGATTCAGATGATAAGAAACATTTCTAACACTCCGAGAGCATATTCCATTAGAACAAGGATTAAGACTGCATTAGTAACTTCTACATCTCTGTTAAGATCTCTCCGAGAGCATATTCCATTAGAACAAGGATTAAGACTACTGTATAAAGACCTTGGGCCTTCAGTAGCAGTCTCCGAGAGCATATTCCATTAGAACAAGGATTAAGACGCGTCACCCACTGTGCTAACTTTCATTTCACGACCTCCGAGAGCATATTCCATTAGAACAAGGATTAAGACGTATCGCGAAGTTCTTTAGAACAATGTTTGCTCCTCCGAGAGCATATTCCATTAGAACAAGGATTAACACGCCAAGGCTGACATTGCCGAGGCTATCGTGGCGAACTCCGAGAGCATATTCCATTAGAACAAGGATTAAGACAATTTTGATCTAATCATCTGGGAAATTTACATAGGCTCCGAGAGCATATTCCATTAGAACAAGGATTAAGACATCTAAAAACTCTACTTTTGGATTGTTTTCACATCTCCGAGAGCATATTCCATTAGAACAAGGATTAAGACCACTGACCTTTGTACTTTGAGGTCTTATTATCCCACTCCGAGAGCATATTCCATTAGAACAAGGATTAAGACCAATTAGGATATTTTTCATTTAAAGCTCTTTACAAGCTCCGAGAGCATATTCCATTAGAACAAGGATTAAGTCTCGTCTATTTCTTCATCTGAACAGTCAAGCGACTCCGTGTGCATATTCCATTAGAACAAGGATTAAGACTGGTGCTGACTGGATGCAACCAGGAGATTTAAGAATCTCCGAGAGCATATTCCATTAGAACAAGGATTAAGACACTTTATTAAGTGTAGTGTAATTACTACATTCAATAAACTCCGAGAGCATATTCCATTAGAACAAGGATTAAGACGCTTCATCAGTGTACTGACGGGTAATGTTTGTCTCTCCGAGAGCATATTCCATTAGAACAAGGATTAAGACTTTCTCGAAAATCCGGTCAGTCCGTTGTTAACCCTCCGAGAGCATATTCCATTAGAACAAGGATTAAGACTTTTATTACAGCATCACGAATAATTATGTTTTGTAATCTCCGAGAGCATATTCCATTAGAACAAGGATTAAGACTGTGCTCAGCTTGCTCCATTGCCAGGTTAACAAGCTCCGAGAGCATATTCCATTAGAACAAGGATTAAGACACCTTTGTAAGGTCACGAAAAGAATTTGATTTTGTCTCCGAGAGCATATTCCATTAGAACAAGGATTAAGACTTACACAGCTTTGAACAAACGCGTCTTCTATGCGATCTCCGAGAGCATATTCCATTAGAACAAGGATTAAGACTTAGTTTTGCCGTCAAACGGATTTTTAGCCATAATTCTCCGAGAGCATATTCCATTAAAACAAGGATTAAGACTGCCCTAAATCTAAACAAGCATTAGGTGTAAAATCCTCCGAGAGCATATTCCATTAAAACATGGATTAAGACTTCTCTCTCCACAGCCATAGCCATGCATCAAGGTAGGCTCCGAGAGCATATTCCATTAGAACAAGGATTAAGACAGTCGTAGTCACACTCATCGTTGTACTCGATGTAGTCTCCGAGAGCATATTCCATTAGAACAAGGATTATGATTGCAAACAGGAATGTTTGCAAGGTGCAAAAAACGCTCTGGGTGGATGTCCCTTTAGAACGGGGGTGTAGAAGAAAATGAGCTGCTGGAAAGTTTATTGCTTTCTAGCAGCTCATTTAGTTAGTGGTGGTTTGAGTATGGGGAGGAATGTTAAATTAGCCGTCGCTAGGTGTTTTCGGCGCGATTAATTGCGATGCATTTCCATTTGTCACCAGTGTGTATTGCTACGATATCAACGAGGCTTTTATCGGCCAATTTGCTTGTCATGAATTGCGGGATATAGAATCCCTCGACTTTGCCATAGGGTTTACCTTCGCGGTTGACCTTGAGGTGCAGGAACCCGCGCACGCGCCGCAGCCAGTCGTGTTGTTGCTGTGCGCTCTTTGTTGCCGCTACCGGCCTGCGTCCTTGCATGGTTATGTCATAACACTCGCCGTCGCGTGCCTCGCGGGGCACGCCTAGCGCTCTCGCTGCGACCATCGTCTTCTCTCCGGTGGGCGAGTACATGACCCACTTTGCTATTTTCTTGCCGGGTCGTTTCTCGTCGATTACAACACCGGCTTTAACCATGGTGACTGATGGCAACTGGCCGTAGATAAAGTCATGGGCTTCCTTCTTGTGTGCTGCATAGTAGCTGTCGCAACCCGATGCCGTTACAAGCTGCAGATGGTTGTATTCGATATAGTACTCGATGGGTATGCGCCAGTTGTTCTGCTCGTAGGTTGCTTTCACTTTGTCGATCTCATGCCGTGCTTGTTCGTTCTCTCCTGCCTCGCGCAGCAGTGTGGCTAATCGTAGTCTCACTTTCACCACAAACTCGGGTTGCACGCGCTGCAGCAGGGCGTTGCACAGAAGCGAAATCTTGAGTTGGCGGTCGTCGACAAGCTGTGCAAGTTCGCTCCACAGGTACACTTTGCCGGCATTCTTGGCAATCAGTGCTTTGTAAAAATCCACGGCAAGGTTGTCATGGCCTTGCTTGATGAGCATTTGTGCCTTGTAGCGTGGCAGGTTGTCGTTGCCGGGGAATTTTTCGATGGCTTGGTCCAGCAATCGGGTGAAGTCGTCGCTAGGTTCAAGCTGCGGCATCACAGCCATTTCCTTGCAATAGACGCTTATTAATTTCTCTATGAGGGATGGAATGCGTTTGCCGTCTTGAGTGGTGGCCTGATTCCAGTCGTCGTCGCGCACATTGGCAAGGTCCCACATTGCGACAAAAGTTGAGAAGACGAAGTCTTGTGGCGTGGACCGTTCGGTTCTCACGGCCTCGCCCAGTATGAGGGAGTGTAGCAGCGACGGGCGTTCGACCTGGAGTTTGAGGTAGTTGTTGAGCCAGCGTTTGCGTCGCAGGGCGTTGGTGGCATCGTCGGCATGTAGCGCGCGGTAAATGCACCAGGCATAGGTTGTGTGTAACCGTGTGTCGAGATTGTCGCTTTCTTGCAGGGCGGCGAGAGAATCGCATGCCTCGGCCTCGTGTCCCTGTGTTCGTGACAAGGCATCGGCTTGCTCCACTTCTTGGCGATGCGGAAGGAGTCGGCGGTCGATATTGCTAAGTGACTGGGTCACATATCCCTTGTCGTCGGTTATGCTGTCGGCGAGTTGATGCATGCGAGCGGCGGTGGCAGCCAGGGCATCGCCTTCCTGCTCCTTTGCCATGTCGTTGAGGCACCAAAACATGGCGCTGCATGTCCACTCCGACTGCTCGCGGGCAAGGTCTTGCTCGGCCATTTCCAGGGCGGCTTCCAGTTGCCCCGACTTGCGTAATGCTGTAACTTCTTTATATGACATATTTTGATAGAGTTTTGCGGGTTATTTTACTGTTGTATTCTCTAGCTGGCTGACCAGTTGGTGCATGAGCGTGTCGTCCTCGCCCAGGTCGCTGCACACATTGGTGGAGGTGACGAAGTGCTTGCCATTGTACCAGAACGTGATGTGGCTGTGGCTGCCGCTGGTAATCATGCCATAGGTCACCTTCCACGTTTCCTCGACGATGCCAGTGACGGTAATGCCGAGTTCGTCGCATTGTGACATGACCAGTGCATGCAGTTGGGCAAGCATGGTTTCGCGTGGTGAGTAAGATGCGGTGTCGTAGATGTAGGCCGAGTTGCTGCGCAGGGCGTTGAGCAAGAGGGGCGAGATGGTGCCGTTGCGCTGGGCGTAGTAGGTGTAGATGTTCTCGTCGTTGTACTTCAGATCGCAGGTCACTCGTCCTAGCGGTGTGTTGATCACGTAGGCATCGTTATAGTTGGACACGATGACTTGCTCGATGCTGTAGCCAGGTTGCAGTGCGCGAGACACTGACAGGTACTTGGCACGTTGCACCGGTCTGGCAGATGGCGGCAGCGCATCTATATGCCCTGGGTCGATGACCTTTACCGAGCCAGGGTAGGGCGATTTAACTTTTTTGATTTGCGGCGTGATGGTCATCTTGTCTAGCGGAGTCACGCACGGCATGTTCACACCCCACAACCGTTGTGTGGCACGCGTGGTAGCGGTGTAGTTCCATCGCAGCGAGTCGTTGTCGAGCCCTGTGCGTCCAGTGTAGTCCACAATCACGTTGCGCCATTCGCCGCCTTGCGATTTGTGTGCAGTGATGGCGTATCCGAATTTCACGTTAAGCGCATTGTAGTAGGGATCATTGCGCAAAGCCTGCGCTAGCGCTGACTTGTCGTTGCGCAGCTTGCTGTTGCGAATCATGAAGTTGATGAACATGGCCATGTTCTGCTGGTTGGTGAGCGACGGGTTGTCGTTGTAAAGCAAATCCTCAATGATTTTGCACGCCACGATATCGCCCGAGTCGTTGACAACCTTCACGTTGCGAAAATGCAAGGTTACATCAACCTTTTCCTTCTCGTTGCCTCTTGTTTGCCACACAGGAGCGGTGAGAGTGTCGCTATGCGGGTCAACCCTGGCGACGGTGACAAAGTCACCGTTGTAGAGGTGCATGTCGGGGGCTACGTTGAGGTTGTTTTTCACTACTTGCAGCACGTCTCCCACGGCGATAGTGTCGCATTGAGGGAAATAGTGCTCCCTCACCTTGCGGTTGTAGTAATGCACCATGCGGTTAGAATAGCACACCACTATACTCTCACCAGCAACAGGACACGGCTGCAGTGAAGTGAACTGTTCAATCACTTTGTCTTGGGCAATGGCTTCGACCTCGCCTGTGCGGGTTTCCAGCACCAATTCGTTGTGCACTGGTTGTTGGAGCAGGTCGCGCACTTTCATCGCATTCTTGAGTATGCAACTATCAATGTCTTGCCTCAGCACCTGAGTGAGTTCAAATGTAGTCACACCCAGACCTAGCTTGGCAAAGTAGTTGTCGTCGAGCGCGGGCGAACGGTTGTCGCCCACCGGTGGCAGCTGTGCGGGGTCTCCCACGAATATCACTTTGCTACCGTTGTGTAGCTGGGCAAATGATAACAGATCGCGAAGGAGATTGTCTGAACCGAAGTGTAGGTGCGATGGCGCGTCGTCACGCGAGCTTATGAGTGAAGATTCGTCAACCACTATCACGCTTGACGCTGGTGGGCAATGGTGGGCGATATTGCGTAGTGCAAAGAAAAACTGCACATCGTCGCTAGCATTGTCGTCGTGGCGCTGCTGCACGTTGCCGCTGATTGACTCCTCGATTAGATTTCCGTCCTTGTCGTGCCTGCGGCACTTGAGGTCATTGAGCTTATATATTGCACGGTGTATGGTGGACGCGTCATAACCTGTCTTTTCTTGCAGCACTCTGGCGGCACGCCCGGTGGGTGCCATCAGTAGCACACGCTTGCCAGCAGCCTCAATGCAGGGCAACGCTGTCTTGAGCAGGGTGGTTTTGCCAGTTCCGGCATAGCCTTTTAATATAAAGATTTGTTTGCTTCTGTCGGCGATGAAATCTGTTATGGCGTCGAGTGCCTGTTGTTGCTGTTCTTTCAGTTGCATGCTATTAGGATTTAGTCAGTTAGGAATTCTGTTGATTGTGTCGGTTGTGTTATAGTATATTTTGATAATTTGTTATCAGTTTATTTGGTATTAGCAAAAATCATGCCATGAAATCGGGCTTGAAAAATCATATTATTAGGGTATAAAATTGAGGCGTGTGTGTCTTTTTGTGACTAGACACACACGCCTGTAGATGTTGTTGGGTTTGTTATTTGCTGAGTTGCTCGTGCATGTTGAGGGCGGCGCGGCGGCCGTCGCCCATGGCTAGGATGACTGTGGCTCCGCCTCGCACGATGTCGCCACCGGCGTAGAGGTCGCTCACGCTTGACTGCATGGTCTCTTCGTTGACCACGATGGTGTTGCGCTTGCTCACTTCGAGTCCGTCGATTGAACGAGGAACGAGCTGGTTGGGCGATACGCCCACGGCAACTATCACTACGTCAACGGGGATGTCTTCGATTGCTCCTTCAACGGGGACTGGAGAACGACGTCCTGAAGCGTCGGGTTCGCCCAGTTCCATGCGCTGGACGCGCATTGTGGTGACACGTCCCTTGTCGTCGCCCAGATACTCGATGGGGTTGTGCAATGTCATGAACTCGACTCCTTCTTCCTTGGCGTGTCCGATTTCCTCGCGGCGTGCGGGCATTTCGTCTTCACCGCGGCGGTAAACGAGTACCACTCGCTCTGCTCCCATGCGCAGTGCTGTGCGTGTGGAGTCCATAGCGGTGTTACCTCCACCGACAACGGCGATGGTCTTGCCTTTGAGCACTGGTGTGTCGCCTCCGCGTCCTGCTTTCATGAGGTTGATGCGGGTGAGGTATTCGTTGGACGACATGACGCCGTTGAGCTGCTCGCCCGGTATGTTCATGAAGCGAGGGAATCCTGCTCCTGAGCCCACGAATACGCCTTTGAATCCCATCTCGTGCAGGTCGTCGTAGGTGAGGGTGCGTCCCACAAGCACGTTTTTCTCAAACTTCACTCCCAGCTTGCGCAGACCGTCGATCTCGAAGTCCACGATGTCGTTGGGCAAGCGGAACTCGGGGATGCCATACTTGAGCACTCCGCCTATCTCGTGCAGGGCCTCAAACACGGTGACGTCATATCCACGCTTTGCCATGTCGCCTGCAAATGAGAGTCCTGACGGTCCGCTGCCGATAACAGCGACTTTGATGCCGTTTTTCTCGACCTGCGGTGTTGCCTGTGCATTGCCCTCGGTGCGTAGCCAGTCGGCGGTGAAACGCTCCAGGTAGCCGATTGCAACGGCCTGGTGTTTCATTTTGAGGTGTATGCACTTGCTCTCGCACTGTTTCTCTTGCGGGCACACGCGTCCGCACACGGCGGGAAGAGAGCTTGTCTGCTTGATTGTAGCGGCTGCTTCCTCGAAGTTACCGCGCTCGATGTTCTTGATGAAGCCTGGTATGTTGATGTTGACGGGGCATCCGGTGACACACTGCGGGTTGTTGCAGTCGAGGCATCGCTGTGCCTCGCGCATGGCTTGTTCCTTGCTGATGCCCTGGTTCACTTCCTCGTTGCAAGTGATGCGGTAAGCGGGGTCGAGTTGTGGCATTTCCACGCGCTCAATGGCAGTGCGCTCTTTGGGCGACATGGTGGCGCGCAAGTCGATGCGCCATTGCTCATTGCGAGCTTCGTTTATATCGTTCATAGTGATGTTCTTTTTTATAAGTTTTTATGGGTTATATAGGCTACATAGGCCAGATGGGCTACATAGGCTATATATATAGGGTGGTGGTTTTAATAGCTTTTGAGGCGCATCATGAGTTCGTCGAAGTCGATCTGGTGAGCATCGAACTCGGGTCCCTCCACGCACACGAAGCGTGGCTTTCCGCCCACGGTGACGCGGCAAGCGCCGCACATTCCTGTGCCGTCGACCATGATGGCGTTGAGCGAAGCCTCGGTGGGCACTTCATATTTCTTGGTGAGCAGAGAAACGAATTTCATCATGATGGGAGGGCCGATGGTGATGCAGCGGTCCACCTTCTCGCGTTGTATAACTTCTTCGACTCCAGCGGTGACAAGTCCTTGCTTGCCGTAGCTTCCGTCGTCGGTCATGATGATAACGTCGTCGCTAGATGCGCGCACTTCGTCCTCGAGGATGATGAGGTCCTTGCTGCGTCCTGCAAGCACGCTGACAACGCGGTTGCCGGCTTCTTTCATTGCGCGTATGATGGGGAGCAGAGGAGCAACGCCCACACCGCCGCCGCAACACAGCACGGTGCCGTAGTTGTCAATCTTGGTGGCTTGCCCCAGGGGGCCTACAACGTCGTGCAGCTCGTCGCCGGGATTGAGCGAAGTGATCTTGCGGGTTGACTCGCCCACGGCTTGTATAACAAGGGTGATTGTACCGGCAACGGGGTCGCTGTCGGCAATGGTGAGAGGAATGCGTTCGCCGTCTTCACCGCAGCGAACAATGACAAAGTGGCCTGCGCGGCGTGCCTTGGCAATGAGAGGTGCTTCTACTACCAGTTTGGTCACGTTGGCCGAGAATTGTTCTTTGGCAACAATCTTGTTCATAGTCTATATAGTTTATAAGATTTATTTCTATGTTGCAAAGTTAGTAATTATAAATAATCGGGGCAAAGAAAAAAGCGAGTTTTTTCTCGCTTTTTTTTGGTGTTGCCGGGTTTGTGGCCATTTGTTAAGGAGGGTTCTATTAATTCTGGGATAAAGTTCTTAATTATTTCGGTCGCTTTTGAGTCTGTTTTGGTATCTCCGACGGTCTCGACCATCGGTTACGATGCAGTGTAACGACTTTGTCGTTATCAAAACCTGCTCAAAACATCTCTCAAAATCGCCTCGACATAATTAATAGAACCCAGCTAGGCAATATCATGCCCGGTGTAGAGCTGGTAATACTTTCCTTGCAGAGCCAACAGCTCGTCGTGAGTGCCAGTCTCGATGATGCGTCCGTGGTCGAGCACGACGATGCAGTCAGCATTACGCACCGTGGACAGCCTGTGTGCTATGACAAAAGTCGTGCGTCCTTTCATGAGCGAGTCGAGTCCTTGCTGCACCAACTTCTCGGTGCGTGTATCGATTGAAGATGTTGCCTCGTCGAGTATGAGAATGGGCAGGTCGGCCACAGCAGCTCTCGCGATGGCTAGCAGCTGTCGTTCGCCCTGGCTCAAGTTGCTGCCATTGTCGGTGAGAATGGTGTGGTATCCGTCGCTCAATCGCCTGATGAAGTTGTCGGCATTTGCCAATTTTGCTGCTTCTATGCAATCTTGGTCGGTGGCGTCGAGACGTCCGTATCGAATGTTGTCAAGCACGGAGCCAGTAAACAGGTGAGTGTCTTGCAGCACCATGCCTAGTGCTCGGCGTAGTTGTTTCTTGTTGATTGTGGAGATGTCGATGCCGTCGATGGTGATGGAACCAGAATGCAGGTCGTAGAAGCGGTTGATGAGGTTAGTGATAGTCGTCTTGCCAGCGCCAGTTCCACCCACGAAAGCAATTTTCTGGTCGGGGAGCGCTACAAGGTTGATGTCGCTCAGCACCAGTTTGTGCGGGGTGTAGCCAAAGTCCACGTTCTTGAAAACCAGAGCACCGTCAACCCGTGTGAAACGAGGTTTTCCGCCCTTGTCGTCCTGTTGCCTCCACGCCCAAGTGCCGGTGCGAATGATCATGGGCAGGAGCCTGCCCGCGGCATTCTCGGCGGCATTGACGAGAGTGACGGTGCCGTTGTCTTCCTCCTGCTTTTCGTCAAGGAGTTCGAAAACACGCTCGGCCCCCACGGCAGCATTGAGCACGCTGTTGACTTGCTGGCTGAGGTTGGCAATGGGACGCGAGAAACTCTTGTTGAGAGTGAGGAAAGCCACAAGAGTGCCCAGCGAGAGGTCAACGTGAGCGCTGAGCACGAGCGTAGCGCCCACGACGCCGATGAGCACATAACTCAACTGCCCCAGGTTGCCGTTGACGGGCATGACGATGTTTGCAATGCGATTGGCGTTATATGTGCTGTCGCGCAGTTGCTCGTTGATTTGCTCAAATTCCTCGATGGCTTCGTCTTCGTGGCAGAATACCTTCACGACCTTCTGTCCGCTCACCATTTCCTCGATAAAAGCGTTGGCCTCGGCCAGTTTGCCTTGCTGCACCTTGAAGTGCTTGCGCGAGCGCTTGCCCAGGAAAGTGGTGGCAGCAGCCATGAGCAGAGCCATGAGCAATGCCACCATGCTGAGGGGCACATTGAGCACAATCATGCTGGCAAAGGTCACAGAGAGCGTTATCACGGAATTGAGCGTCTGTGGCAAGCTCTGGCTAATCATTTGTCGAAGAGTGTCAACGTCGTTGGTATATCTAGACATGATGTCGCCATGCTTGTGCGTGTCAAAGAACGACACAGGCAGAGACTGCATGCGCCAGAACATGCGGGTGCGCAGCTTGTACATGGTGCCCTGGCACACGTTGATCATGAGGCGGCTGTGGGCATAAGAGCAGACGACGCCCAGTGCAAGCATGAGGGCCAGCGTGAAAAGCGTGCGTGCCAGCGAGTCGAACTGCGGGTTGTCGATCTGTGTCAGTGGCACGATGAAGTCGTCGATGAGAGTGCGAGTGAATAGTGTGGATGCAAGCGTGGTGACCGAGGTGACCACAATGCACACCACGACGGCAAGGCAAGAGAACCTGTACTCCGACAGAACCATGCGTGTGAGCCGCATCAAAGTGTTGCGTCTGTTGTTCATGCCATGCCCTCCTTTCTTGTGCTGTCGTCGAAGTCGCCCGAGTCGTCGTTCTGGAGCGAGTAGATTTCTTTGTAGAGATTATTGCCATTGAGCAGATCCTTGTGTGTGCCCCAGCCGTGCATGCGTCCGTTGTTGAGCACAAGGATGCGGTCGCAATCCTTGATGCTGCTGATGCGCTGGCTGATGATAATCTTGGTCACGTTATTAAGTTGTTGTGCCAGAGCCGAGCGAATGAGGCGGTCGGTGTCGTTGTCGCAAGCACTGGTGGAGTCGTCGAGCACCAGCACCTTGGGTTTCTTGAGCAGCGCCCTGGCGATGCATAGGCGCTGTCGCTGCCCACCTGACACATTGGTTCCGCCTTGCTCGATGCGAGTGTCGTAGCCGTGCGGCATTTGTGCAATGAACTCGTGAGCGCACGCAATGCGACACGCTTGCTCACACTCTTCGCGTGATGCCTCGGGGTTGCCCCAGCGCAAGTTCTCCAGTATGGTTCCAGAGAACAGCACGTTCTTTTGCAGCACTACTGACACGCTGGCACGCAGAGCGGTGAGATCAAGAGAACGCACGTCTTTACCTCCCACCATGACGCTGCCACGCGACACGTCGTAGAGACGGCTTATCAGGTTGATTAGGCTGGACTTACCGCTGCCAGTGCCGCCAATTATTCCTATGGTCTGCCCGCTATCGATGTGCAGGTCAATGGCATGCAGGGCATACTCTCCGCTACCGCCCTTGTAGGCAAAACTCACGTTGTTGAAGTCGATGCGTCCGTCGGGAATGTCGGAGTCGGCGTTTTCGGGATTAGTGATGTCGGGCACTTCATTGATGACTTCCACCACGCGGCGACCGCTGGCTGCGCTCATGGTGAGTTGGACGAACACCATGCTGAACATCATGAGCGACATGAAGATGCTCATGATGTAGGTAAACATAGAAGTGAGCTGCCCTGTGGTTAATTGTCCGGAGACGACAAGTTTGGCACCAAACCAAGACAGGGCTATGATGCAACTGTAAACCACCAAATTCATCACGGGGCTGTTTAGCGCCATGAGTCCCTCGGCCCGCACATAGAGCTTGCGCAACAGTGAAGCGGCGTCGATGAATTTCTTGTTTTCGTGTTCTTCGCGCACAAAAGCCTTGACCACCCTCACCGCAGTCACGTTTTCCTGCACGACCGTGTTGAGCGCGTCATACTGCTTGAGCACCTTGGCAAACACCCTGGCAACAGACCTGATGATCAAGACGAGGACCAACGATAGAAACAGTGCAGCCACGACAAAAATAAGGCTCATTCGCCCGCTGATGAACAGGCACATGCCGATGCTAGAAACCATCGACAGCGGTGCACGCACCGAGATGCGCATGAGCATCTGGAAGGCATTCTGCAAGTTGTTGACATCGGTGGTCATGCGCGTTACCAGCCCGCCCGTGCTGTACTGGTCAATGTCGCTGAAAGCAAATCGCTGAATGTTGCGGTACATGGCCCGGCGCAGGTTGCATGCAAACCCTGTTGACGCAAAAGCAGAGAACCGTCCTGCCTGAATCCCAAGGAAAAGACTCATCAAAGCCATGCCTAACATAATGGCGCCATAAGTGTAAACATTCTCAAGATTACCCACGGTTATGCCATGGTCGATGAGCAGCGAAGTGACGTAGGGGATGAGCACATCGAGCCCCACCTCGAGAAGCACAAAAACGGGTGCCAGAAGCGCCGCGGTCTTGTATTTGCCTATGTGTTGGTATAGAGTTTTAAACATAATAACATATTTTAATATGCAAATTTACGATTTTTTATTATCTTTGCCACATAACTGATAGAAAAAAGGAATGAAGAATAACAGATATGCACTGACGGCTGTTTGCTTGTTTGTGACAATTATGATGTGTGCACAGCAACGCGACACTCGTGTGAAAATAATAGACTCCAATGTGCACAGCCTGAAAGTGGCACCAACGAGCAATGCCTATATGCCTCCCGTGATAGTGATGGGCACAGGCGACAGGATAGCAGTGGGATTTGACTACTTCGACTACGACGAGCACTACCTGCGTTATCGCGTGACCCACTGCAATGCCGACTGGCAGCCGTCGGCACTGGTGGAGAGCGAGTATGTGGATGGTTTCAACTATGGCGACATCACCGACTACGGCCATAGCCAAGCCACGTTTGTGCAGTATTGCCACTACTCGTTTGAATTGCCCAACGAGGACTTCGTGATAACCAAGAGCGGCAACTACCTGCTAGAAGTGTTTGAGCAAGACGACCCCGACAAGGTGCTGTTCCAGAGCCGCTTCTCGATGTGCGAGCACTTGGTGGACGTGATGGCAGAGGTGTCGACTAACACCGACATAGACTATAACGACGCGCACCAGCAGTTGGCAGTGGAACTGGGCTACAAGCGAGAGAACATAAGCGACCCCTACAACGAGCTGACGCTGGTGGTGTCGCAGAACACGCGCACCGACGACGAGAGAGTGATCACGCGTCCCTTGATGGTGGAGATGGGCAAGATGACCTACGACCACAATCCGCTTCTCATCTTCAATGCCGGCAACGAGTACCGCCGCATGGAGATGGTGAACACCAACACAATCAACATGGGAGTGTCCAGCATACGCTACTTTGAGCCGTACTACCATGCGACGCTGCGCACCGACGAGCCTCGTGCCACCGACATGTATCTGTATGACCAGACCCAGCATGGCCATTTCACCGTGCGCAACAGCGAGTGCGACGACAGCAACCGCGAGGCCGACTATGTGGTGACCCACTTCACTCTCGACACCGGTGGTCCGCTTACCGGTGGCTCGATAATACTGGACGGAGAGTTCACCCAGGGCTTGCCGCTGAACGCGGTAAAGATGAGATATGACGCAGCGACAGGCTGTTACCTTAACGACCTGCTGCTCAAACAAGGGGCCTATAACTACCAGTACCTGTGGGTGCCCGATGGCACGCAGAAAGGACAAACCGCCAAAATCGAAGGCGACAAGTTCCAGACCATAAATCGCTATGCAATAAGGGTGTATGACCGCCCCATGGGCGACCGTTACGATCATCTCGTGGGCTTCGGTGTGGCATATTCTGGAAAATAGGCACGAAAATTGCAAGTATAGAGAAAAAATACTCACTTTGTAAATTGACAAATAACAACAAATTATAAATTAATTAAAAATTGAATTAAAATGGGAATGGGAATTATAGTTACCATTATCGTGGTAGTAGGCATTTTATTGCTTGGTTTAGGAGTAATGGGTATGTATAACGGCTTGGTAAGAGGTCGTAACGACGTAGAGGAGGCATTCTCTACAATGGACGTTTACTTGAAGAAGCGTCACGACATGATTCCAAACCTCGTTGCAACCGTCAAGGCGTATGCCAAGCACGAGGCCGAGACTCTGGAGAAGGTGATCATGGCCCGTAACGAGAGCGCTCCTATGGCAGAGCGCATCGAGCAGGAGAAAGAGATCAGCACCGGAATCCGCAACCTGATGGTGCGTTGCGAGGCATATCCTGAACTCAAGGCCAACACCAACTTCCTCCACCTGCAAGAGCAACTCGTGGAGATTGAGGGCGACATCGAGAAGAGCCGCCGTTACTACAACGGCACCGCTCGCCAGCAGAACAACCGCGTGCAGACCGTGCCCACCAACATCGTTGCCAACATGTTCGGCTTCGAGAAGGTGCCTTACTTCCAGGTTGATGATGCTTCAGAGCGCAAGAATGTAGATTTGGCATCGGCATTCGGTGTGTAAATCCAAAATGATAGGTTGCTCCGTCATGAAGCGATTACTTACATTCATATTACTCGGCGTGCTCACGATTTCGTGGGCACGTGCCGATAGGGGAGGTTATACCCTCAAGCATGTCACTATCAATGCCGTAGTGCACGAGAACAGCACGTGGGACGTGACCGAGACGCTCGAGGTTGACTTTTCAGAGCCACGTCACGGCATCTACAAGTATATCCCGTCACGCTTCTTCTATGGTTTCACAAACCCTGACGGGTCGGTCGAGGAGAAGGTTTACAAGAACATTATCCGCGGGATAAGCGTTGATGGTTATGACTACGAGGTTGAAGGCGATGACACCGATGCCGAGAACACCATCATCAGGATAGGCAGTGGTGATTATTGCGTTGAAGGCAAGCAGGTATATAACATCTACTATCAGGTCCAGTACCAGGACGACAGGTTTGACGGCGAGGATTTCCTGTGTCACACCATTTGGGGCTATGGCTGGAACACCGAAGTCGAGGAGATGGATTTCAACATCCAGTTTGACATGCCGCTCCCCGACGAGGCAGCGAATGGCCTTCACTTATACAGCGGCCCCCGCGGCAGCACCACTAATGCCGCCGGTGTGGAAATGACCTATGACAAGGCGAGTCACACCATTAAAGGACATGTTGCTAACATGCAGGCTAATAGTGCCATAACCATCTCGGCAAAGTTGCCCGAAGGATTTTGGGAGCCCGAGAGCAAGAACATGATGTTGTTTTATTTCTTCGTGTTTGTCACCGTGCTGTGCGCTGTGGTGTATGTGTATAATCTGTTCAGCCATCGCCGCCGTGACCCCATACCTGTGGTTTCTTTCTATCCACCCAACGGCATCAGCAGCGCCGAGGTAGGAAAAATCATCGACGACTCGACTGACCCCGAAGATCTTGCATCGCTAGTGCCGTGGCTAGCCCATCGCGGAAATATCATTATCGAAGAGATTCCCGATAGCAAGGGTAGAGGAGGGAAGCACGCCGACCTGAAACTCACGAAGAAGCTTCCCCTCACTCCCGACGCTCCCAAATATCAGGTTTATTTCATGCAGGCCTTGTTTGGTAACAAGAACAGCGTGATACTGAGCCAACTGGGCGACCGTCATGCCGAGATGAAAGTAGCGACAAGTGCGCTCGACGCCATCTACACTGGCAAGCAACAGCTCACCGACTTTGGCTGGGCTACTGGCTTCTGGTTCCTCATGCTTATTTCGGCACTGGGAATGTACTGGACAGCCAGCATCACCGATTGGTTTGATTCTGGTCTTGCCATTCTGGCTTGCTGTTCGAGCCTGGGTGCCGCGTTCCTCATAGGCATGATACGACAGATCACAGCACCAAAGCGCAATATACGTTCTACTGGTTCCAAGATACTGGAGGCCATAGGGTGTGCAGTGATAATGCTAGTCGGCCTTGCAATACATCTGTTTGTCTATGACGATTTTGATGTGTGTGTCCCTGCCGTGTATCTGCATGCCGGATGTGTGATGTTGTCGCTGTTGAGCTATCTTGCCGACCGATGCGTCTATGACTCGGAATACCGCCTTAAAATTATGGGCGAGCTCCTTGGGTTGCGTGAATTTATCAAGAACGCCGAGATGCCAAGGCTCAAGATGCTTGTTGACGAGAACCCCGGTTACTTCTACGAGGTGTTGCCTTACGCAATAGTGTTCGGCTTGAGCGACAAGTGGGCTGACTTGTTCAAAGACATAGAACTGGATAACCCCGACTGGTATCACCCGTCAACGGTGGGTAGTGCCTACATGGCATCATCGCTTCTGTCTCACACGATCTCGACAACAGTCGCCGAGTCAATCAAGAGCGCTGTAGCCGAAGCTAGTGTTGATCCCACCTCATCATCGTCGTCGGGAGGTTACTCGGGCGGCGGCAGCTCGTTCTCGGGCGGCGGCGGTGGCGGCGGCGGTGGCGGCAGCTGGTAAACGCCTTAACCAAATCTC
The DNA here is from genome assembly GCF_045598405.1 of Sodaliphilus sp. Classification (NCBI taxonomy): domain Bacteria; kingdom Pseudomonadati; phylum Bacteroidota; class Bacteroidia; order Bacteroidales; family Muribaculaceae; genus Sodaliphilus; species Sodaliphilus sp. The sequence continues at coordinate 118,899 of NZ_JAZLLZ010000061.1, read as the reverse complement.
ACACAGTAATTACACCGTGTGAGATTTGTCTTGAAATGACAATATATAACAACTACATTATTTGTATGAAAAAATATATTTTATCCTTACTCATAATCGTGGCCGCTGCCGGCATTGCCAGGGGCGATAGGGGAGGATATACGGTTCCCAAAGCCATCATAGACGCTGTGGTTCACGAGGATAATTCGTGGGAAATCACAGAGTACCTGTATGTAAACTTCAGCGACCCGCGTCACGGCATCTACAAGTATATCCCCACGGCATTCTCCTACGGATTTCCTGGTGCCGACGGCAAGTTAGAGGAATACAAGTACCGCACCGTGGTAGATAGTATTGATGTAGATGGTCGCACCTTCAAGGTGGAGGATGATGATACCCCCGCATTTAACAAGATAATCATCATAGGTAAGGAAGACCTTACTTTGATGGGCGATGTGAAATACACCATAGACTACAGGATGCGTTATCTCGACGACCGCTATAAAGGCGAGGATTTCCTGTGCCACACCTTGTGGGGACAGGGCTGGAACACGCAGGTGGATAGCTTGTACTTCTGCGTCGCTATGGAGAAAGGCTTTCCTGCGGGATTTACCAAGGAACTAAACGTTTATAGTGGCGCTCTGGGCAGCAAGGCCAATGCCGATAGCGTGTATATAAGCATAAATGAGGAAGAGAACAAGATATACGGCTCCGTTTTCAACCTGCCGGCAAACCATGCCATCACTCTGTCGGCCCGTATGCCCGAGGGTTACTGGGAAGTCCCCGAAAAGAACAACACACCGTTTTACTCATTGCTAGCGATTTCGGGCATGATGGCACTAGTGCTAATAATCAGCTTCCTCAAGAATCGCAGCAAAATCACCCGTGTGGTATCGTTCCACCCGCCTGCCGGCATGAGTAGTGCCGAGGTGGGCAAAGTGATTGACGACAGCGTGGACAACTGCGACCTGGCATCGCTCATCCCGTGGATGGCGCACAAGGGATACTTGAAGATAAGGGAGTTGCGCGATAACGGGAACTCCAAGCCTGTGCTGGAGTTAACCCTCAACTCTCCGTTGCACCCCGACGAACCCCAGTACATGCAGCAGTTCCTTGAAGCGTTGTTCAAGAAAAAAGGCGAGAATACCATACGCCTTGACGAACTGGGCAACCGCGCACATGCAATAAATAAGGTAAAGGACAGCATCAACCGGGAGTATGCAGGACAGCGTGCCCTCACAAACACCAATACGCTGATGGTGTGGCTGTGGCGCATACTGGTGTTCTTCATCGCATGGGCTGTGTGCTGTGCAAGTTTCACAGGCAACTTTGACCAGCATTTCCTGGGTTACACGCTGTTCACGAGCGGCGTGGCAATGTACGTCATGGGACGAAGACGGCGCAAAGCCGGTGTAGGTTACAAGTTGTGGCCAGCCAAACGCAAACGCAAAAACATGCTCATGTGGGGTGCAATCATCGTTGCTGTTACAGGCTTTAACATTTTCATGATCAACAAGGGTCTGCTGTCGGTTAACCCATTGATTATCGCTGTGGCGCTGGTATTGACGGCAATAGTGAGCTACTTCACTCACCTGTGTGTGAAAAGCACCCCCTACCGCGACCAGCTCATGGGTGAGCTCCTGGGCTTGCGCAACTTTATTGAGACTGCCGAGGCGTCACGCCTCAAGATGCTCGTTGACGAGAACCCGCATTATTTCTACGAGATATTGCCTTATGCTATCGTGTTCGGCCTGAGCGACAAGTGGGTGGCTCAATTTGAACACATCGCTGTCAAGGCTCCCGACTGGTATGTCGGCAAGTCGATAAGGACCAACCAAATGGTGCCTCAAACAGTGCTCAGCAACATGACCACTAACTTTGACAGCTCGATAAAGGGTGCTGTGGAAAGCGCCACCTCATCGGGCGGTTCGTGGTCTTGGGTTGGCGGTCTGTTCTCGGGCGGCGGTCACTCGTTCTCGGGTGGCGGCGGTGGCGGCGGCGGTGGCGGCAGCTGGTAAACCGCTTGCTTGTCGTGAACCGGCAAATTATAATGGATTAAAAGATGAAGAGACTTATCACATATTTCGTGTTGGCGGTTCTCACAGCAGTGGGGGCTATAGCCGATGATGGCGGATTTGTGCTTGAAAATGCCTTTATCAAGGCTCATGTGAGCAAGGATAACGTGTGGGACATAACCGAAGTGCTCACGGTAAACTTCCTGGAGCCGCGTCATGGTATATACAAGTATGTGCCGTCAAAGTTCATATACTCGTTTCCTGATGCCAGCGGCAAGATGGTGCCCTACGAGTACACTAACTACATCTATGATTGCAATGTGTATGGCTATGAATTCACGACAGAGGAGGATTCGGGAGATGCCAAGAACACCATTTTCAAGATAGGTTCGGGCGACAAGCGTGTCATGGGGGAGCAAAAGTACGTTATTAAGTATAAGATAAGGTACTTTGACGACCGCTATGAAGGCGAGGATTTCCTGTGCCATACTATTTGGGGCAACGGGTGGAACACGCCCGTGGATACCTTGCTGTTCCATGTGGAATTTGAGAAAACTCTCCCTGCAAGCATTGAGCAGTCGCTCAACACCTATAGCGGCGAGCTGGGCACTACCAGTAATGCCGACAGCGTGTATGTGTATTACAGACAAGAGGATAACTCTATCTGTGGCCGTGCCCTCAACTTGCCTGCTAACCATGCTGTGACGATATCGTCGCAACTGCCTCAGGGCTATTGGGAGATACAGCCCAAGGACCTGACCCTTTTTTACATCTTTGCAGGTCTTGCAGCCATGTTTGCCATAGTTACCGTGGCTAGGCTGGTTTTAGTGAAAAATCACACCTCCATACGTGTCTTGTCGTTCTATCCCCCAAAGGGCATGAGCAGTGCCGAGGTGGGCACTGTTATCGACAATGAAACAGGTTACGATGACCTGGCATCGCTTGTGCCGTGGATGGCTAGCAAGGGGTATATACATATCGTTGAGAATACCGATGAAAATGGTGCGAAGATAAAGGACGACCTCACGCTTGTCAAGGCGAAGGACCTGCCCGAAGATGCTCCTGAATATCAAAAAACGTTCATGAAAGCATTGTTCGGCAAAAAAGAAACGGTAAGGCTCAAGTCGCTGTCGTTGACGTTCAACGAAAGTTATAATTTGAGAAGGCAGATTGAAAACATCTTCACTGGCGAGCGAGAACTTCTTTTCAAGAATGACAAGGCAATTTGGTCATGGATACTCATGCTGCTGTGCATGCTGGGTGCTGCTTCAACATGCAACCTGACCTGCGGCTTCTCAGCAACGTTCTTCTTCATGGAGCTGTTGACGATGGTGGGTGTTCTGTTCTGGATGGGACATCGTCGCATAAAGAAATCCTTGGAATATAGAAGGTATAGCATATTGAAAAGCATTCTCAGTTTTATCAAGTGGACGCTTGGCTTGCTGTTTGCTATATGCGTGAATGTTAATTGCTTGGACGACGGTTTCCTTGCTATTCCCTCATGGTATATTGTGTGCGGGTCGGTAGTGGCAGCGCTGGTGACTTATTTCCTTCGTTATGCTGTGGGCGACACCCTGTATCGTGCACGAGTCATGGGCGAGCTTAACGGCTTGCGCGATTTCATCAAGATCGCCGAGTTACCACGCCTCAAGATGCTTGTTGACGAGAACCCGCAGTATTTCTATGATGTCCTGCCTTATGCAATGGTATTCGGCCTTACCGACAAGTGGGTAAAGCTGTTTGAATCAATAGAGATGGAGAATCCTGAATGGTATGTGGGTTCTGGGCCTATTAATGTCGGCTATATGCCATTGTTGATGAATAATATATCCACTCGCGTTAGCGATAGCATCAATGCGTCAATCAGGAAGTCCATTGCCAGTTCAAGTTCGGGCTATTCTCATAGTTCATCGGGTGGTGGTTACTCGGGCGGCGGCCGTTCGTTCTCGGGTGGCGGCGGTGGCGGCGGCGGTGGCGGCAGCTGGTAAGGCGTTGCACCACAGCCGGCAATACAAGGGACAATGGGGCAACCTCTCGCAGATGACGCAGATTAAAATTTTTTCAGAAATTAAAATAATTAGAATAATTTTATTTTGCAGGCCAATCAGAGCAATCAGCTTTCTGTTTTCCCCTGAGTTCCCGGCGAGAGCACCCCATTGGCTTATAGTTACATACAAGAGACTATCATGTTAAAAAAATGTCAAATACTTAAATAAGAAGAATTATGAAGAAATCATTAGTTATTGCAATGTTTGCCTTGCTGTTTACATCGTTGCCGATGTCGGCGGGCAAGACTATTACAGTTAAGAATGCAAAGGATTTTATCAAGGCATTAGGTTCAGACCGCACCATTGTCATTTCTTCCTCAAAGCCGCTGAACATCACCGATGCCCTTGAAGAGATGATAGCCAAGGGAGAAATTGCGGAAGGTGAGACTTATTATGGTATGAGTGAGGGATTTGCCAGTGGTGAAAATAATGTCACCTTTGCTTCAAATACCGATGGCAATGGCTTGCAAGTGCGCAACTGTCACAACTTGACAATCAAGGGTAAGGGCAAAGCCGCAACATTGCTTGCCTCGCCCCGTTATGTGAACGTGATAGAGTTCTTTGACTGCAGTGACATCACAATGGAAAACGTGATCATGGGTCACACCAATGGCGGTTATTGCGACAAGGGAGTGATAGAATTTTCGGGATGTAACAACGTGCTTATGAACGACTGCGATATGTTTGGCTGTGGCACCGAAGGCATCGTACTCAATCAAAGTACTCGCGTGACCGTTAATCGCTCGGTAATTCACGATTGCACTTATCACACCATGCATGTGAGGGGCTGCCAGCAGGTGCGCTTCAACGACTGCATCTTCCGCAACAACATGGAATTTGATCAAATCAACATCGGTAACACAAAGGATATAGTGTTCACTGGATGTGTATTTGACTCGTTGGACGGCCCGTTGTTTAACATGGATGACTACCACTATTTCTATAGCTGCGCATTCCGCAACTGTGCTCTCGAACCTGTGCGCTACGACTGGTACACCCAGGGTAACGCAATACTTGTGTTCTGCACTTACCAAACAGGTGGTGAGCCTCTTACCACAGCTCACGCAATGAAGCCCACACTTCAGGAGGGTATCTGGACCGATGGGGCAAAGACCTATACTGTGACCAAGGCCGACGATTACCGCTATGTGTTTGCCTCGACCGACGAGGAGGATGTCTTTGCCATCAATGCAGTTTCAGTGCCCAAGAATGAATATATGACAAATGACGAGTGGCCTTACGAAAACCACCTGGGCCATCTCTCGGTAAGTGTTAAACGTATTGAAGGACAGGATTTTGTGCAGATACTTGATGACGGTCATCAACTGATCAAGTCGTTCTACTTCCTGCGCAAGAAGTGATATCTTATTTAAGGACATAGCCCGGCACTTCCCAGCATTTCCGGAATTCCCGGAATATCTGGGGGGGGCGGGCTGTTATTTTAATTTAGATTTTAAGTTTTCAAGTTCTTGTTTTAGTGAAGCTATTTGGGCATGTAGCGCAGCAATTTCACCTTGTTGGTGTTCTATAATCTGTTTTTGTGTGCCGCGTTGGTCAAGTCGGGCAGCGGTCATTCGCTCGCGTATTCCTCCTTGTTCTACAAATTCCCTGTCACGTTTCTCTAAAAAAGAAGTCATGGCTCTATCTACCATGTGACACAAGCAAATAGCAACATTTGCCATCTCTTCGTTGGTCCATCGTCCGTAATATGGACGGTAGTCGCTTTCGTCGCTGTGCTCTTTGCAGAAAGTGCGCAGGCTGTCAAAGCGCGCTTTGTTTCCTGTTGCCCATTCAACGAGGGAGTGCTGTTTGAGATAGTCCATGTAATCTTCAAGCAGTTCCTGGTTGCTACCGCGGGCGATGCCCAGGAGTTTGATTTCAACTTCGAGTGAAGTTTGCCCGTCTGTCAGACCCTCAACGATGTTCTGTTTTATGGAACGTGCTGCTTGCACCATCTGGTCGACAGTGCGGTCGCCGTACCGTGGCAAAAAACGCTCGCAGAAGCTTTTGGTCAATTGCACCAAGACATCGCTCTTGCGGTAGAAATGCAAGTCGGTGTACACGGTAGCCTTTCTCAAAACACTGGGAACGCCGTCATTATATCTGTTGAGTGGTATATCTTTAGGACTCATATCTATATGCTGTATAATCAACAAATTTACTAATTTATACTCAACAATACAAAATAAATGGGTGTTTTTTAGAGAAAAAAGATAACACCGGCTATTCCGGCAGTTCCGGCAGTTCCGGAGTTGCCGGAATTACCGGATATGCCGGTAGTGCCATTTATTAAAATAACACCACTAAACTATTGTGATTTTAATAACGTAAAAAAGAGCAGAAAAGTGAACGGCAATGCTCCGTTTTCTGAACGCGCACTGACATTTCACGGAAAAAGTGAACGGCAATGCTCCGTTTTCCGGTCGCAAGTCTTTGGACATCAGCGACTCATGTTTTTCCTATTGAACGGCAATGCTCCGTTTTCGGTGCGATTCTGGCATCAAGAATACCACTCTCGCAACAGGTGAACGGCAATGCTCCGTTTTTTTCGGGCGATTTTCGGCGTTTTCGGCGATATTGAACGGATATGCTCCGTTTTTCAAGCCGTTTTTAAGCCGATTTTCGACTCAAAAGTGGGTGGATTAAACCGTTCCGAGTGGGTGGACATGCTCCGTTTTCGGCAGTTTTTATAAGAATAACCGTTACAAATTAATTCAAAACTCACACTTAAGATGCCTGGAATGGCGCATTACTGGACTACCATGCAGGAGACGCATCAGCATGACTCGCTCTCACTGAAAGATGGCCTGCAGCTGCTTATACAGGCCGAGTTGGACAACCGCACTACAAGCCGTAACACGCGTCTTGTGAAGAAAGCCCGCTTCCGCTACCAGGCCTCAATCAGCGAGGTTATCTACGACAGCAAGCGCGGAGTGGACAAGCAGAAGGTGCTCAATCTCGCCACATGCGACTATGTACGCAAGGGAGTGTCAGTACTCATAACAGGAGCGGCCGGGACAGGCAAGAGCTGGCTCGGAACCGCCCTGGGGGCATCAGACCTGCATGAACGGTCTCAAGGTGGCATACTACAATGTCTACCGCCTCTTCGAGGAGATCGCCCTTGCACGAATCTCCAGCACCCTGCACCGGTTCTTTGCCAAGCTCGCGCAGACCGACCTGCTCATACTGGATGACTTTGGCATGAAGGTGCTCGATGGCCAGCAGCTGCTTGACTTTATGGAAATCATAGAGGACTGGCATGGTCAGAAAGCCACCATCATGATCTCCCAGTTACCGGTATCCGACTGGTATGACGTGATGAAGGGAAACACCACCGCTGCTGATGCCATCCTCGACCGTTTGGTGCACACAAGTGTACGCTTCGAACTGAAAGGTGCCTCACTGCGTCAAAAAAGCACCCCAAAAGGTACAGAATCCCCCAAAAATGATTAATTTTGCATCGCCATTAGGCTAAAGAGTTAGAAAAGTGAACGGATATCCCCGTTTTGGGTGGGTGGATATCCTCCGTTTTCGACAAAAGATTACAGCGGCTATCAACTCCAACATGAAGTGATAGTCGCTGTAAAAAGGTATGAATAGATTCAAAAAAATTCCAAGATTGCTCTTTATTTTTTCATTTGCCAAAGAACGGGTGTATCCTGACCGTCAACGGTTGTGTCCCATTCTTCATCCTTCTCGTTGAAAGTCAATTTAGAACGTTGTTTCAACCATTCGTTCACAACATTGAGAACCTGGGAATGACTGTCAGCAGAACGTTGTGCAATAACACTTCCATATTTCAACATAAACTCAGATGCTGATGCTTCGTCCAGGTTGATGCATTTGCCTAAATCACCTGTTACCTCAGTAGAGTCGGTATTCCATTCTAAGATTATATTGTCTTCTTCGACTGTCCATGTACCTGAGGCCTTGAAACTGCTGAATGATTCAATGACAGCTGGAACCTTCCTGCCATCTGCTGCCACAAGTCCAAACTCATCGTCATTAATAAGATAGAAAACATTGCCCTTACCCATAAGTTGAACAGTTCCGTCAGGTTTAAATATGTTATCCTTGTTAAAAGAAACAAGCGTCACCCCTGCTTCCACATAAATGCTATCTCCATTATTAATGCCGTTAGCGTAAATCTGTGTCAGCCATGTTGTATCGGCCATTTCAAATGCTTTCTTGTTGCATGAGGAGAGAATAAGTGATAAAAGAAAAAGTGTGATAATGTTTTTTTTCATAAAAATACAAGATTAATGGATTGTGATATAATTATTTAACTCTATTCCAACAGTGAATTCAGTTTGCTTGTAATCGTATTTATCTCTTTTTTTGCGGCCTTCGTTGATGAACCATCCTTCTGGGTTGCAATAATGATATCTCCAGAAAGCCGAGCTGATAGATCATCGTATTTTTTGCGATTCCTGTTAATATTATCAAAGTCTTTCATTAGGTTCTTAAAATCCTTTATAATCTGCTGTTGTTTGATTCTCTTCTTATTCAGAATCTGTGTAGCATCTCCACCTTTAGGTGTATCAAGTGATTTCACATTTCTTGTTATCTGGTTAAGAAGCCTGATATGTGATTGCGAGACTTTTCCATTTTTGTCCAGATCCTTTTCAATGATTTTACTTTGCATATCAGCTAAGCTGTCTTTGTAGTCTTGCTCTCTGCGTTTGGCAAATTGAGTCTCCAGTTGAGCTTCATCATCAATAGAAGATGATTTTTCTTCAGCATTTGTTTCCTTCTTGATTTCAGATTTTTCCGTTGTGATTGGTGATAAATCCTTGTCCTTATCTCTTGTTATGAAGAAATAAACGTTGACACAAATACTTAAGAGCAGTAAAAGAATTAATACAGGACTAAACAAGGATAAACCACCTTGCTTTTTCTTTTGTTTCTCTTGCTTATTAATTTGAATGATGCCCAAAGACAGATTGTCGTATTTTCCTTCGGGTTTATTTTTGCCTATGAGTTCTATTCTGTTTAATAAACCTGGTAGGAGAGTGGCAATTTGTTCTGTCTTACAAAGAGAATCCGTTAATTCCTTTTCAGATATCATGCCCCATACACCGTCAGTACACAAGACGATAAGATCGTCGGGTTTAATGTTCAGGATGTCCATCTCAACATCTACAACATCGGATATACCAAGAGAACGTGTTATGACATTTGAGTTTTCAGCTCTTCTTGCCTCCTCTTCTGTTATTTCGCCTCTCCTTACCATTTCGCCAACAACGGAATGATCAGCAGTCTTAAATAATTGCTTGCCATTACGGAATTGATACAGTCTGCTATCTCCAACATGTGCTACGGTTACTTTATTAGTTGAAAATAATGCAGCCACACACGTTGTTCCCATTCCCATCAATTCTCTGTGCTCTTTGATAGTGCGTCTGAGAAGTTCGTTGGTTGCAATAATTGCATTTTTCAATACCACACTTGGAGTTTGTGCTTGGGCAGCTTTATCAACTTCTTGGATAATTGATTGGACGGCAAGAATTGAGGCATTTGCTCCTGCAGGACCTCCACCCATACCATCACAAACCACAACAAGGAATCCAAAAGGTGTTTCCTTGTAGCCACAGCTATCTTGATTTTCATCACGTCCACCTTGTCTAGAATCTATACAAAGCGAGCAGTGCCATTTGCTGTTATAAGTTATATGACTCATAATTATATTATGTCGTAATCATCTTGTTCATAATTATCACCTATATCTGAGGTTTCATGACAACTCAATTCGTCGTCATTTACATCAGAATCTTCGCAATCATCGTCATTTACATCATAAGGTTCAACTTCGTCATACTCGTATTCCTCTATGTCTGCGGACTCGTCGTAAATTTCAGGCAGTTCGAAATCAGTGTTAAATTCCTCTGGCAGTTCATATCCATTTTCAATCATGCCTTCGAAGCCCTCGCCTACCTGATCATTTGCATCAAGCAACTCCTGAATTTCTGTACTATTGGCGCTCATTTTAAGAAAACGCCTTTCGTCTTCGGCTGATAGCGTACCATCCAACCATGCTGCGAACGTTTCTTCCGAAACTGAAGGATAGAAATATTTATCCATGCTATTGTTCCTCCTTTTTTAGGGTTTTCATGTATTGTTCCTTTGCCAACTTGTGCTTATTATAGAATGTATTCATGTTCATTCCCATAATCTCCGCTGTTTCCTCGTTTGTATGATTTTCGAGGTAGCGCAGACGTATCAGTTGACTATATCTCCTATTAGGCATCAAACGTAAGATTGTTTCAACGTCATTTCTGCTTAGAGAATCTTCATCTATGGATATAGACTCTGGAAGAATATCTATTCTTACACCATCCTCGTCATATTTTTCAGAAATATGCTCTGTCGGCATTTTTCCTTTACGCTCATATCTTTTATAGCAGTAGAACAAACACACAGTTTTAAGCCATGTAAATAGAGTGCTTTGATATTTAAATTGCTCTAATTTACATAGCCCAGTTTCCTTAGATGGAGACATAACATGAACGTATATCTCACTGATAAATTCCATACATGAGGAACAATCAGTATGGTAGTTGTCATACACGGATTTAAACAATGGGTAGCACTTTCGATAAAAAAAATCGCGTGTTACCATGTTGTCACGCCTAAGCAAGGCGTCAACAATTTCATGATCGGTTGTTTTCACCACATCTTTTGCTATTTTTTCTTTTTTATCAAAGATTTCAAATTGAATTTATTCTTCTGATACAGCAATAGTTCTGCTTTTGTACCATCACATTCTACCACTAACACAGCAGAACGTTCTTCACCAGTCTTATTTGCAGATGCTGTGAGCGTTAATATATTTCCATTCTTTGTAACACTTATCCAATCAGGATAGGAATAAGTCCAAGTATCATAATTACAATTTACTGTCACTTCATGATTGTCACCTTTTTTTCCACTTGACTTAAACTCAACTGATGATACTGATAACGAAAGTGTCACAGGTTCCTTCTTTTGCGGTTTTACATCTTCTTCTTTCTTAACCACGACCGTATCTGGTGTTGGTGGTGGTGTTGGTGTGATTCCACGTAATATATTTTTACAGATTATAATTTGTTGGTCACACATGGCTTTTTTCTCACGAGAATCATATGCTTTCTTCGCAGCTTCAAATTTTTTAATTGCTTTTTTTTGCGAATCGGGCTTTATTATCATTTGTAATTTTTGTCCTTGACTAAACAATTTGTCGCCTGCAGTCTGAGCTTGCACCGTCACTGTAACTGCTAAGACTGAAAGGAAAAGAAATAATTTCAGAATTTTATTCATATTGGATAGTTTTTTATTTTATTACATTAGAAATTTTATTTGAACGATTACGAAACTCTTCCGCAATATCTTCCATTCCACTATCGGCAAAATCACTTGCTTTCCCTTCAAGTTCTTCTTTTGCTACAATTAATGCTTTCTTAACGGAATCTCGCTTATTTGTTAAGCCGGTAATGTTAATATCCGATTTCGTCATCTTTTTAGCTGACAAAATAGCATTTGACAAGCAGAGGTAAGCGTCAATGTATTCTTGTTCATATCCTTCGTCATGTTTATTACCATTTTGGTATTTAACATCTGCTTCAGTTTGAAGTTTGGATATATCCTTGGAAAGAGAGTCATTCATGGCTATTTCTGCCTTTATCAATGCTTCTTTTGCCATTTGCTTTTTATGATGAGAATACCCCCAAAAGCCAATAACCGTTATCACTGCGATAATAGACGCTGCAACGATAGTCAGTTTCTTTGACTTTTTCATTTGCATTTTTTGACCATCAAGTTTTTCCATTGCAACACGCATTTGTGATGCGGATTGATAACGGACTCCCTGATTCTTGTCTGTTGCACATTCTATTACATTTCGTATCCCTTTGTCTTTTATCACAGACAGTTTTATCTTTTTCTTTATCTGTTTGTCTAAGACTTCGAGTGAAGGACCTTCAAATGGAACGTGACCAACTATACATTGGTATAGTAGAATGCCTATGGCGTAAATGTCTGTGGTTTGATTTTGGTGTTTGAGATCTCCCAATGCTAATTCAGGCGCAGCATATTCTGCCTTACCCATAAATACGCCAGCCGTTGTTAATCCCCTATCATTCGTGGTCAGTTTGTTAACTTGTTTTGCAATGCCAAAGTCTATCAACTTGATATGTCCCTCTTCAGTAATCATAATGTTTGAAGGATCTATATCTCGATGAACATAGCCAGCATCATGCAAAGCAACAAGGCCAGACAGTACATTTTTTACGATTACTTTTGCAAAGTGAAGAGAGTCTGTTTGATAATCTTTAAGCATTTTGCAAGCAAATGGGATCTCTTTTCCACTATTGTCAGTGCATTTACCTTCCAAAATATCTTGCAATGAAATACCATGAAGAAGTTCACTAACTACATGATAATGTTTTTGAGTACGCTCACCACTACCAGTTTCGGTCTCTACAAATCCCAACATTTCAATGAGATTGTCGTTTCTTAACTGAATGGAAGCTTCTCTGCGCGCTCGTTCTATTGCATGAGGTGGAAGATCATCATATAGGAACTTGATAGCGACAGGACGCGAGACACCAGTAGCAATATCCACACATTTGCCCTTCATTACCTTGCCCATACCACCTTCACCTATTGCGGGATCAGCGGTATCAACTTCAAAGTATATATTTTTCTTTTTTTCTTCTTCTCCCTGTAATTTTATCTTTGCCATATTTTATAGTTTATTAGGATGCTAGTATTTAATAAATAGGAAGTCCATATTCATTCTCATCGTCACTACTTTGGAGTAAAAGGAAAAGCAGCCAAAGACCTCCAATAAGAGGGACGAAAGAAATAAAACACCAAAAGCCGCTGTGCCCTGTGTCATGTAACCTTCTAACAAGAACACATACATTAGGGCATATTAATGCAAGGCACACTATTAAACAGCCAATCATGCCTGCAATCATAGCCCCAATCATAGCCCCCTCTTCTCCACCAGCAAACATACCAATGAGCGAGAATACAATGGTTGTAAATACAAATGTAATCCAGTTAAAGACTATAAACCACCAATATTCGGAGCGAGGAGCTCTGCCCTCCATTGTGGTGTATTTATCCAAACATTTTTTAATTGAATCAGTAAACGTCATATTTAGAATATTATATGCTTTGACTCAGGACATAAAAATGTCCAGAGTCAAATACAGTTTAATTACTTTGTGACAATTCTTCAGGTGAAAAAACTATCTCAATTTCCTTAGTTGATGTATCATAGATGTATCTTAACCCAATGTGATTCTTGCACAATACATTTGAAATCTTTTTCATTTCCGTGGACTTTAGCTCTTTGCCAATAGAAGATTTTATACTATCTACATCTACATTCTCATATCGGTTATCATCAACCTTTATGTAATATGTAAAGAGACTATCGCCTTCCGCATATTCACACTTGCTGAGAATAGTGCCATTGGGCAGAGAAGTATCAGCCTTTTGGTTTATTTGCTCAACTAAATTCTGAAGTAAGGCTGTGTCTTTGTTTTGCTTTTTGCATCCACAAAGGACAAGTAATACAGAACAAATAAGGAATGCAATTACGGACTTATTCATATTTTCTTTTATTAAAGGATATTGAATGTAGTTGTATATATCACATCACCGCCTTCCAGAAGTTCAACCTTATACTCTCCAGCCTTCCAGAACCCTTCTTTGTTCGTGCCAAATTGATTGATCTCAATCATTTGATTCTTCTTGGACTTCTGAATAGTCACATCGCCTTCTGCGGTTACCTTTGTTCCTGGGAGGTAGATAGGATTGCCATCCGGTCTTGTAACCTTTAGTTGCAATTTAAAATCAGCATCCTTTTCTTTCCATGGGTTAAACTCAATACGTGCCTGAATATATCTTGCATTGAAACTGCGAAGAGGTTGGTCATACGCGGACTTTTCTTTTCCATCAGCGTCAAGTAAACGGAAAGAAATGCCAGCTACATGGTCTCTAAGAACCGAAGGAGGTAAATTCTTACGTGCTTCTTGCTCTGCTCTGTCTGCAGCATCTTTCTCTGCTTTTAATGCTGTACTATATGCTTTCTTGAAATCCTCGTCCACTTTGTCAAAGCTTTTTAGGTATTTGTTAAATACGGCAGTAAAGTCTTCGGTTTTTGCTGCGTAAACCTGCATTATTACTTCGACTTTTTTTTCTTCGACAGTCAGTTTGATAGTATTGTGTTTACAGTTCACCTCATTAGCAGCCATAATTGCTGGTCTACGTTTGAATGAAGATTCTTCTGTACCCACCTTAAAACCTTTACGATGGAAGGTGTACAACAAAGGAGATTCCTCATCAATATTTATCCAGTACAGAATACCGCCAACACGGAAACAAACACTATTATCGGTATCTACTTCAGGATTGTACTTGTTCTTGTCAAGATAAGCATAAAGTGCACGCTGTGCCTTTTCCTGAGCAGGAGTTAAATCACCTGCAAAAACCTGGGTTGCAAACGCCAAAAGTAAGCAACAAAGAAGATTTAATTTTTTCATTTTGTTTTATTTTTATATTGTTACTAATTTTTCGTTGTACTTGTTTGAGATAATTGAGTTAAATTCTATATACGAGGGAATTCCGAGGAATTTTCTAAATTGAGTTTTCAGTTCAGATACCAGCTCGTTTAGTACATCACCAGAAATTTCATCTGTCTCCAGATTCTCGAACTTTAGGTGAATATAGACTACATTGTTTGCCAATTGGATGCTTTCTAAAACCATACCATTTATTTCGGCAGGGCATTCTTTTGACATTGCATCTATTTTATTTCGCCAATCAGAGTTTGAAGGTCCGATTCACTGGATGTTCCAATTATTATTGACTCTTAAAGCCGTCGCAATCTTACGCCCAGACACATCAAAAAGTTCACATTTATATTCTGCACCGCCCTTGAAGTAATAATATTCACGATGCCAACCACTATTGTTATTGGTTGCTTTTCCATTTGTAGCATAGTATGCTATTTGAATGCGTTGGTTCTGATTATTGTACTTGTATTTTATTGTACTATACCCTTCTGCAGAACTGATAGAATTATTATTTGCCCCATAATATGTTTCGCTTTCTCTTAGTCTCATACTATTGTAGGTGTATACTACCTTATGGAACTTTGAGTCTTTATCGACATGAGGTTTGTTGTCAATTGTGAAATACGACATAGAGGTCATAAGACCAGATTCGTCATATGTATATTTCATTTCACACCAACCATGCTCGCCATTGCATTTTTTCCCATATCCATCATAGCAGACTAATTTCAGCATATTACCACGAGCATCATACTCAATACGTCCTTCTTTTGCTATGCCATTCGCAACAATAGGCTTGCCGTCTGTTCCAAATGAAATCTGGTGACAAACTTTGTTCACAACATTATCATATTGATTGTAGTATTTGTGAACTTTGTTATTGTCACTTCCACGTGTTCCTGTTTGTGTAAAATGCGTTACGGATGTAACATTTGACTTCTGATCAAATTCTCTTTTAACAACAGCAAAGTTTTGTCCTTTAACGTTTGTGAGAAGTCCATTCGTGTTATAGTATTCTTCTTGTATGTTTTGATTACTTGAATTATACTTACGAATCACTTTGTGATAGCCATTCTCGCAGTTCACTGCATTGCCTTTGTCTCCAAAATATGATTCCTCGACGATATTATCTCGGTCATCATATTTATATCTCGTCTCTTGCATATTTGCAGCAAGATTTCCATTGAGACCTATAGGACGATTAACCACGACATTACCACGTGTATCAAACGAACGATTGATGCCGGCCTTACCTCCAACCGTCATAAGTTTACCATCAGAATTTTTGTACCTTTCTGCCGTTATATTACCTTGTTCGTCATATGTATATTCACACCTTGAATAATAATAATTAAGAACACAAGGTTTTTCTTCTTTGTCCAGAAAGTATCTTGCGATTTCATTACCATTGTCATCATATTCATAACATGCAGCAGCGATACCTTCATCTGTCATGACCAATTTGTCGTTATTGTCATAGTATGATCTTCGAGTATAATTACCTCTTGCATCATATTCGTTTTTTACATAACACAAGTGTTTATCTGCCAAATTAATTCTTTTTTTATTGGCATCCATGTAAGTAAATGTTTCTACTCGTCCTTGTGGATTATAGGTTACGGTAATACCTGCATATCCTAACGATGCTGGAGCATATAATTTATCATCTCTATCATAGTAATACTCGGAAAGTTGGTTTCCGACCGAATCATATGTACACGTTTTATGAACCCATGAAGCATCGTCCATAAGTTCATCATTAGCATTTAAGAATTTAATATCTAGCCAATTACCGTACTCGTCATTTTTAATAAGACATTTAGAGTATATTCGTCCATCTTCATTGTCATTATAAAAAGCCGCCTTTCCTGATGCGTCAATCATGGTTCTTTTGGAAATATAACCATTTTCGTCATATTCATTTACACAGCCGCTAACACCTGAAACATAGGTTAATTTTCCATCAAGCCCCAGATACATTTGCTTTACAAGGAATCCATCATCGTTGTATTCATACAAGACTCCAGCAAATGGATTGTCCTTACGAATCATCATGCGCCCATTTATATCGTTATATTTTTCAGCCAGGCGATTTCCCCATTTATCATACGTAAGTAACACTATTGGACAATTATTTCCATCGCTGCTAGGTTTTCCCTCTGTTGTCTGATATTCAATTTTGACAAGATTATCATCCTCGTCATATGTAAACAACTTGATTCCCAGTCCGAACTGCGTTGCCTTTGGTTTTCCATCTTTTCCTAGATAGTGCTCCTGTACAATGCGTCCGTCTTTGTCATAAATGTACTTGCGTCCGAATATTCCTTGTCCATCAGGTACGCGAATATTTCCAAAGCCTGCATATTCTACTCTGGTGAGTCTTCCTTTGTTATCGTAGTCAAGAATATATTTTGATATTTTACTCTTTCCATCTATTTGCGAATCAAAAGCACTTTGGAAAAGTGTAACTTGTGAATTGAGTGTCATTTCTGTACCCAATTCATCATCTAACTTAAAGGTGCACGTTTTAAAATTTGAATCATAATCTTTAACGTACAAAACCTTTCCGCTACGGTTCATATATTTCGCAGCATCAATTTTCCCACTACCTTCAGTATAGGTGAGGGTCATATCTACAATTTTGTCTTTATCCTCAGAATCATGATGATCTACAAGTTTTCCCTTACTGTTGACATATGATACCCTACGTAGCTTATAGCGACTGTATTCGAATTTGTACGAAGCCTCACGGTGTGAAACCTCTCGGCTACTTAAACTGCCGATACCTTCTGGTATTCCAAAAACTTCAACGTAGTCTTTATAATATTCAACTTTTGTTCTAAAGTAATCCCATGTAAAGAATCCTCCAATTAACAGGAGCATAGTAACCGCTATTCCAGAGTAGATCAAAGGACGAGAAATAGGATCTGGTGCAATTGCTTTCTTGACAGCATTCTTCATTTCCTTGCAATTCTGGTACCTGGCTTCTGGTACTTTTTGCGTGGCTTTGTCTACAACCTGCTGTATTTTATCTGACACGTAAGGATAATAGTCTGCCATACGAGACATTGTGTCTTTGACAATATGACGCTTTATTTCTTGTGCAGTCATCGTTGTGGAGTCGTATGGTGCGCGTCCTGTAAGCATATTGTGAATGAGTACTCCTAATGAGTAAATGTCAGAACGGACATCAATGTCTTTTCCATACACTTGTTCAGGACTCATATAGGTAGGAGTACCCATAACCATATTGTTTTGAGATGCATTAGCTTCAGATACAATTTGGGCAATACCAAAGTCCATGACCTTGACATGTCCATCCTCTTGTATTATGATGTTTGAAGGCTTAATATCTCTATGTACTATTCCCTTTGAATGGGCATACGAAAATGCGTCAAGAATTTCACATATAAGAGGATATGCTTTGTCTTCAACAATTAGGCCATTTTTTTTCTTGATAAAATCCTCCAGAGTCACACCTTTGACATATTCCATAATAAGGAATACACCTTCTGACATTTCAACGTAATTCAAGAACTTAACAATGCCAGGATGGTCGAGTGAGCATAGCAGCTCTGCTTCTTGCTTAAAGCGAGCACGAAGCATTGCATTACGAGCGACCTCAGGTCGCAATGCTTTTATTGCGACCTGTTGATCAATATTGGTATTGGCGGCAAGGTAAACACTACCCATACCACCTGAGCCTAACAATCTTAAGACTCTATAGTTGAGAATATCTGTAGGAATCATATATTTTATTTAACTAAAGGTAGGTTCTATTAATTCATAAATTCGAGTGGAAGCCGTTCCGCAAGAGTAAATCTTTCGGAATCAAGTCTCTCATCTGAGGACTTCAGCTGTCGATTGCGTTCGTTTATCCACTCTTTGACATGTTGTTTTTGACGATTTGATACATATGGGCACAGTTACCCCTTGCAGGTGATAAACTGTGGATGAAAGTTGACGATCTGTACATATCTGAATATGTTATAGACGAGGTTGGTCAGAGCATTGGCTGCTTTAGCTCGCACCATTCCGATGCTGCGTACAAGCGAGCCGTTCATTGCTCCCTCTACGAATCCGAAGATGTGCTCAATGCGGCATCTGTCCTTAGACTTGATTCGGTTGTTCTGCTTCTGCTCGTCTGTCAGAGGATTGTTGCGATGACCTTTCTCACAAATGATAGGATTCATCCCACATTCTCTTACTACATCATTCTTCGATTCGTAACCGGCATCCAGATACAGGTCCTGTCCCTTGTCCTTCTCCTCTATGAGAGGTTTGATGACATTGGAGTCGTGAACACTCGCATCAGTAGTGTGATACTTTTCTATGAGCTTGGTCTTCTTGTCTGCCTTGACGTGATTCTTGTAACCGTAGTGATTTTCACCACGTTTCTTTGTCCATCGGGCATCAATATCCTTGTGAGACTTCTTGGCCAGCTTGCTTTTTTTCTCTTTTGGAGAGTCACCATTCTCAGGATTCCACAAATCTTTGCCATTGCCGGCCTTGATCTGCTTGTTCTCCTCCTTGGTGTTTCTCTGCTTTGGAGCTTCAACCAAAGTGGCATCAATGATTTTCCCCTCATTGAATGAGAGTCCCTTGCTGTCAAGGAAAGTGCGAAACTTATCAAACAGACGGTCGAATGTGCCATCCTCTGCGAGTTTGTTCTTGCATGCCCACACGGTCTTTTCGTCAGGAACCTCTGCCACTGTATGAATGCCAAGGAACTGGCGGAAGCTGGTACGGTCTATAATCTGGTATTGTATCTGGTGATCGCCAAAACCATAGTAACGCTGAAGGAATATGGCCTTGAACATAAGAACAACATCAATCTGCGGACGTCCGGCCGGAGTTTTGCAGTCCTTCTTGACCAGCACCTCTTCAAGTGCTGGACGGAACATCTCAAAGTCGACCAAGGCAGCGAGCTGCTCAAGGGGATTACCCATCTGGGAGAGAGCTTCTATCGTGAACTCCTCCTCGAACAGGTTCTCACCCATCGGCTTGCGGTATATAGTAGTTTTCTGCATGATTCTGTATGATTTCTACTACAAAGGTACGATTTTTTAAATTATCAAACTAAATACCTAATTATTAACAAGTTAATTTATAGAACATTCCAAAAAATTATTGCAAAAGCAATTGCAAACCATATAAAAGTTGCAACAATTGCCAAACCTAATACCATATAACCAAGTTGACGATGCGTTTTTTTATATCTATATGCTGTTTTGCCATTTTTAAGTGTAATCTTTTCTCTTGCAATTTGCAAACCAGTCCTCATACTTTTCCATGTCCCAAAAATAGCGAATATAAATGCCGGTATTAATGTATTGAGTGCATCTTCTGGGTTGTATTCTGTTTCACTATGTTTGTTTATAGATACATCGGATTCCATCTTTTGCGCAGATGAAACTTCTGCTTCATCTACATTCTGAATGGCACGTACTCGATTATTTAGTTCAGATACAACCTTCTTCCAATCAAGTTTTCCATCAAGAACACCTGCGAGATAAATTTCAGGAATAGGATCTCCTACAGGAATGTTTACGGAAGATTTGCGAAGAACCTTTCCGTTGACAACAGTACCATTAGCGCTACAGTCTGTGAATACGTAGCATTTTTGGCCAGTCATTACTTTCAATTCCACGTCTGCATGATGGCGACTTATCTTGCGTTCAGAATCCTCAACAATTATGTCACATTTCTCACGGCCTATAGAAATCATTACAGCTGCATCGTGAGAACTTGTATGACTGATATGAGTGCCGCTATTCAGAGCCCCCATGAATTCGTAGCAGTTCTGATAACGTTTTATCATATTCTTGTCCGTTGCTCTATCAAGTATGCGTTGGATGGCATCAGAAGCATTCTTGTTGTATTTTGATAATCGTGGAAACTCTGTGTTAAGAATAGCATCTTTTGTTTCAAAGGCGCTACTAAGGGTATTGAATGCATGATGTCCAGTCAACATATAGTAAAGAACGCATCCTAAAGAGTAAATGTCGGTATTGTAGTTGACAGAATATCCATCAGCTTGTTCTGGACTCATATATCCATCAGTACCGATAACAGAGCCTGGGATAGTGCCTCCACCTCCATTTTCCATATCTTTTGCAACGCCAAAATCCAATAGACAGATATTGCCATTGGGACGTATCATAATATTGGAAGGCTTAATGTCTCGATGTATGATGTGTGCATTGTGAACACATTGCAGGGCATCTAATATCTTTATCATCATTTCAACAGCTTCTGGTTCTGGTATTGGACCATTGCGCATTACGTACTGTTCAATATTCAAGCCATCGACCATCTCCATGATTATGTAGTAGTTTTGCGTACTTTCGTCATAGAAAGCAAGATGAAGCTTTACTATTGAAGGATGGTCGCATTTCATAAGAAATTCGACCTCCTTCTCTATTCGGGTACGAATACCCCAGTCAGTAGCAAATTCAGGTAGTATTTCCTTAATGGCAACGATGTTTCCTTGTGCATCGTGACCACAGAAAATCTGACCCATACCTCCTCTTGCCAAAGGATTATCGTCTACGACATAATTTGCTATTCTTCTCATGATTTATTACTCCTTCTCATTTTTTGTTCCCTCTGAAGCTTTCCTCATAATAATGGTTTGAGGATCAACGTCTGTAGATGGTTTCCCATTATTTCCTACTACATCGTTACCGTTGATTTTATTAGCTCCAGGAAGAGGCAATGTGTTATTTTTTTTGTTTGGAGTCTTTTTGGGCGTGATCTTTTCGGGAGTTTCTTCCTTTACAATGATCGTTTCTTTAACTTCTTTATTCTCTTGTTTTGGTGTTACATCTTTTTTCTTTTCCTGTGAAGGGATAACTACCTGTGGCTTAGGTTCTGGCTTTTGATTTGCAAAATACAAATAAACACCCCCACCAATCACAGCTATCATCAACAAACAAATGGCTGCAATTAGAGTTGTATTTCTTTTTTTCCTTCCCTTTGTGTTCACATATGCAGTCGCACCTGAGGTTGACTTATAAACAACACCCATTTCAGCAGTTCCCCTTGGGAACTCAATCAGTTGGACGGTAATATTATCAAGACCACCAGCTGCATTGGCCAAACTAACCAACTGTTGAGCACGCTCGTTTAGAGATACGTTACTGTTTGAAAGGGTTGTTAATATGGCATTGTTATTGATCATTCCACTTAGGCCGTCAGAGCACAGTAAAAAGACACTTCCTGGTTCTGGTGCAATAGGCATCTGACATACTACTGGAGGTGTCATATTTTCAATGCCCAAAGCATTAGTTATCTGGTTCTTGTCTTGATGGTGTTCTGCCGCTTCTTGCGATATTCTGCCTTCATCTACAAGCGTTTGAACATACGACTGATCTTTTGTTATCTGACGTATCATTCCATTGGAAATATAGTATATTCTGCTATCACCAACAGAACCGTAATAAACTTTACCTTCTTTTATGATAACCATAACACAGGTAGATCCCATACCACTAAGACTTTCGTCTTGTGATGCTCGACGGAGAATCGCCTGGTTTGCAGCAATTACAGATCGTGTTATGGCCTCCTCTGGAGAAGGGAATGTATTATCTGATAATATATCCTGTATGACAGTAACTGCCAATTGAGAAGCCACATCACCAGCGTTTTGTCCTCCCATTCCATCACATACCACGACAACCCTACCATTAGGGCTGTCAAAGGTTGTCATGCTGTCTTCATTTACAGAGCGTACTTTTCCAGTATCAGTACAATTTGCTAAAATATAGTTTTCCATGTTTATCCAAGTTTAGGGATTGCAATAAAAATAAACACAGTACCTCCCAATCGGATTATATCATAATTCTGAAGTTCGCCTTCGTCTGTCAGTTCCTTGTTGACGAATGTTCCATTGCTAGACTGCTCATCACGGAACTTAAACTTGTTGTCTACATTACGATACAATATGGACATATGTCTTCCTGACATTTGATTATCCTCTGGTACAGAAATATCACAAGAACGGTCTCGACCGATATAGTTCTTACCTTCATATATGTTGTAAGACTTACCCAGAGGATTTCTGTTATATGTCACAAGGAAGCCTACTAACTTTCTTCCGTTTGCAGAAACACCGCCTTTTGGTGGACGAATAACTGTACCACCACCAACAGGACCATGTGCATGCCCTGCATGGTTTTGTTGTGGCTTTATCATCGTTTCACCAACGGCATCAGCACCTCCAAAGACAGGTGCTCCACCTGCAGGACCTCCTATTGGTTGTCCCTCCATGTATGAAGGTGCAGAAACTCGCGTGCCACCTGTAGAACCACCTATTGGCTCATGATTAAATGGAGGCATACCTCCGATATTACCAGCTTGTGAAACATACTGGGTTTCATTATCCCCTTTTGGACAAAGAGGGCACTCATCACCATATATACTTGAATCATAAATGTGTCCATTAGGACAAACTTTCTTTGGCATAATTTTAATGTTTTAATAGTTCTGTCCTTCAGCAGGAAAGAACTAATGTTAATATTCTATTTACTTGATATACAATTTACGCGAGGAGATCTTCTTCACCGGACATATCTTCAAATGAGTCCTGAGTATCATTCTCTGCATAGTAGTTAGAATCCTCAGTGTCATCGTCTTCTTCGTATGCGAAATCTTCATACGGTTCAGAATCTTCGGTGTCGTTCTCTGCCAGATATTGTTCGTCTACGTTTGCGCTATATGAATCGTCGTAGCCGTCATAGCGATCGTTCTCTGCGAGGTAGTTATCAGAATTTCCGTAGAAATCCATGTCTGCATTTGGATTGTAGTCACGGTTATTTTCTGCGTAGTCTCCATTGTAAGACTCTCCCGTTTTTTCATCCTCAAAGTTGTTGTGAATGATTTCGCGGTCATCGTCGTTGCGTGCTATGTCTTCGTCTCCGTCTCCTACTATTATGTACTGGTTGTTATTGTGAATCTCCTTGGTGTGAGCTGTTTCATGCCCCATGTGAACGTGATCAGAAACATCATACTTAACGACCTCATTATCATCAAACTGACCGTTGTCATTTGCGTCAATTGCAAGATAGTCTGCATGATTATCACCATCAACATCAAAAAGTGCAAAGTTATGTCCCTGTATTGTACCGCTTTCTACCGAACCAACGACATTGCCGTCTCCATCGTAAACAACAGTCTTCTCGTCCCATGTGACCTGAGTCTCATCGGTCTGTTCTGAGTTCTGATCACGAGAAGTCTCCTCCTGTTTTTCAACGTATACTACACGTTCGGTAATTTCGTTATGAACCTCTGGCTGGTAGTCATTACCTACATTGCCACCTTCTACCACTTCCTCTGCTGTCAATGGACTGTCATCTATTACGTCAGGGGTGTCATGTCCCGTTGCGGCATAGGCAGCACCTCCAGAAACTGCAGCGCCTCCTACAAATAATGCTGCACCAGCAGCTACACGCTTAGCATTGTTGCTCTTCTGAACTGCCATGTTCTCATAATCGTCAACATTCATGACTGAGTTTGTTTCATTGTTATTCATAACCATTGTATTTAAAAGGGTTTATAATTATTTTGTTAATTTCAAGTCTCTTTATAGGTATAGACTCCTGAGAAATATGTTTCTTACAGTTGCATCAATTTATTTTGTGATTTTGATGATATATGTCTCTGTACCTGTTGAAGTAACTAAAGCGTAATATCCTGGTGATAGGTAGTTGAACGAAATTGAACTTACTCCATCTACCAAATCCGTGGATGACGGTCTTATGGAATTACTGTCTTTAATTTCTGGAGTATAACCATGCGTAGTACCTCCACTCTCCATACTCAATGATTCTAAAGCCACCAAATACCAATCGTTCTGAAGTTTTGCACCCTGCGATTTGAATGTTATGACAATGCCCTCTGGGAAAGGGAACACCTTTTTGTCAACGAACAAGGTTTTGGTTCCTTCATTCTTGGTTTTTGCCTTGCCAATAAGAAACTCATTAACATAGACTCTACCTACCTTATAAATATCCCCTTTTTTCTTGTTGTATTTAGTTCGGTATTCTATGATGTTATTACTTTGAATTTTTTCAGTATTTCCATTAGGAAGGAGTAGTGTTACATACTTATCTTTAGATTTCTTGCCATAATGTTGAGACAATATAATACCTTCCTTATAAATGTCATTGTTAAGAACAAGTGTATTAGTATAATCTGCAATTTCGTTTACCTTAAAAGAACCTTGATGAGAAACTCTTCTGGTTTCTACAACATCTTCCAGAGGTATGATATGGGTACCATTTGTAGTTCTTATCGATAGCTGTTTCCCTATTATTTGTGAAACAATAGTTCCTTGATAGGTCTTACCCTTAGACGTGGTAACCTCGTCGTCAATGTACAGATTGTCATTAGAAGTAGGTAAAGACCGAATTATCTCGGTTAAATCATTCCAAAGGAACTTATAGGTGGAAGTTTCCACGCTAAAATACTTATTGAAACCTTCTTTTGGAGATTCAAGTTTTACAACATTAAAGAATGTGTAGTTTTTTGTCTTTATATCATAGGTCATCATGAACCTTCCGTTTGCATTCCCCATTAATGCCTTCTTTTCAAGCGACCAACGCTTCCAATCACGTGATAGATTCTCATACTTCACCTTTTTGGAAGTTGAAGAATGAAGTTGGTTGTCTTCAATTATAAACATTGCAGAATCTGCTACAATTGTAATGTCAACTCCAGGACGTTGTACAATTATATTGCCATAGATAGTGGAACCATCCTTTAATTTGAGAACGGTATTCTGTTCTGCATTTGCTGTCAATACAACAGCAAGCGAAGCTATTAAATAGAAAAGAGTACGTAATGTTTTCATTGTGATTTACTTTATTTGAACTATGATTAACGACTCGACTGACAGTTATTTTCTTACTCCTGTTGGAATAAATTTCGCGACTCGTTGAATTTTCTAAAGGCAGAACTAGCCAGTCAACGGTCTGAGCAAAAGCATCTGCCAAGGCAAAAGTTAATGACAATATTATAATTATTCTTCCCGTGTGTATATATTTTTAATTGATAACGGGCATTTCACCATTATTGGTGTTTTTATCAGAGTCCTTTTTTTGTTTCATTTTCATTAGGTCTCTTGCAGCTGCTTTTTTGTATGTCCCCTTCTTCTGGTTGCTATTCTTTGATTTAACAGCGTTACTTTTTTGCTTTGGTGAATCAGAAGTCTTGATATTGGTTTCAGTAGGTGCGACTCTGTTTGTGGAGTCTTTATTCCAAGTGTCAGTATTTACATTTGTACTTGGTTTAGGTATCTCTGTCAATGGTGATTCTGACTTCTTATAAGATTCATACACATACCAAGATGTGCCACCTATTGTTATGGCAGCCAAAACAATACACAGAATGATACAGCTCCTTCGGATAGACTTGTATGGGTCTTCTACCAAATTCCAATCAAAAATCCATGCGCCACCCAGTTGGATCTTATCTTTTCTGGTTACAGGAATAGAAGTACCCTTTAACATTTTTGTTCCATTGATCAAAGTTCCATTACTGCTGGTATCACTCAATGTCATTTTTCCAAAGAAATCAAAGGTGATTACTGCGTGATGACGACTTACGTTGTCATGTTCATCTGGAATTATTATGTCGCTATCATTGGCTCTTCCTATTATTATTTTTTTCATATTCTAAGGTGTTTTTGATAAAGCGATTTTAATTTTTCTTTCCATTTTTTCGTTTGAAAATCTTACAGTGTGAAGATATTCGCTCAAGAGTGTTGTGGAATATACCATACTGAAAATCGGAATTTTCCTTCATGTCAGCCATAATAATGGTCAAATTATCATGCTCACATCCTCGTTCTATACCTTTATTGTTTACAACCTTTGTAATATTATTTACAACTTCTTGGGTGGTCCCCTTTGATACGAATAGTTTTAGCATGTCAGGTTCTGCATCAGTATTCCATATTCCATCACAGCACAAGATGAATCTGTCACCTTTGTTATAGGGGATAGTATTAACTTCAACATCTACGGTAGGTCTAATTCCCAATGCTCTTGTTATGATATTGGAGAAACTTGATTGGCGTGCTTGTTCTTCTGTCATCATTCCCTGTTGTACCATTTCAAACACCTTAGAATGATCAAAAGTACGGAATACCTTCTTGCCTTTGCGAATAAGGTAGATTCTACTATCACCGACATGTGCGACATAAGCTGCTTTTTTTGTTATGACAACAACAGTTGCTGTTGTTCCCATACCACGTAATTGTGGCACTTCTACAGCATGTTTGTAGATTGCTTCATTTGCACACACTACAGATTCCTTGACATCTTCAATGCAAATTTTGTCCGCTGGAATAACTGATAAGAACTTTATTATCTCACGTACTGCAATGTTTGAGGCTGTTTGTCCACCTGCCATACCTCCCATACCATCACACACAGTAAGAATAACTATGTCTATATTCCCAACTCCACCATAAGTATCTTGGTTCTCTTTTCTGCCGCCCACTCCTGACTGTCCGCAAGCACAGCATAGATCATTGTCAACGATTAATTGTAATTCATCAACAACTGGTTTTTGTATGTTTAAATTTACATCCATGTCTATGAGTGATTAATACTTTCTTAAAAGTGCTTAAATTTTATTGTAGGCTTCATTCTCTGCTCTTGTTATGGTATCGGCAGGTAATCCACTGAACATAAACTTAATCGCAACATCTCGTGTCTCGCTTGTATGAATATTAACCCTACGTCCTCGATATACTTTTCCCATATCACCCTCACCGAGTGGCGTAGATTTTGTATCGAACTCAAAGTAGATGCCATGTTGCTTTTCTTGTTCTCCTTGTAGTCTTATTATTGCCATTGTATCTAATTTTGTCGTTAGTATATTACAGTGCGTGAAGAATCGTTGTTTCTTGAAGAAGGGCTATAGAAGTCAGCTTCCGGATTGTCTTGGGCATTACTTGACGTTGTAAATGCTGTAGAAGAATGACCTTCCATTGAATCCTCGAACTCAGCATCTTCATATAAATCATATTTTTCGGTTTCAAATAACTTAATGAGGAATCTATAGTGTTGCCCTATTGTAATTACATCATTTTCATGCATTTGCAAAGTATCATATCTTGCATCTGCATCATTAACGATAGTGCCGTACATTGAATTGAAATCTATAATTGTTGCTTCTATCCCATTTTCGTTTTTACGCGTATGTATGATAGCATGTTCTGCCGAAACCGTATTCTCAGAAAGTACAATGTCACAATTTTCATTTTTTCCAATGATATTTTTTCCCAAATATATCGGAATGATCTCACCAAGCAATCCTTTAGAGATAGAAAACAAGACACCAACAATTACACGTTCTTTTATTTTCAAAGTTCGGCACTTCTCTGAAATGGTATGCTTTTGTGAATTGCTAACAGGGGTAGAAGGAATTGACTCTGCTTGTTGGTTGATAAGTTCACCACTACCTATAAACGTATGATTATCATTGGCGGAAGTGCGACTATACAGGCTCTCATAGAATGAGTCAGCAGCACCCTCTTTATTGAGATTGTCAAAGTCAACGCCTGGTACTATGGTCTTGTTTTGTGACATATTTATTTTGAGAATAATGAAAGTTTTATATAAGACGGAAAACCATAATGGTATCACCCATCCTTACTTGATCTCCATTTTTTAGGTTGTAAGCTTTGCCTTTGGCTATTGGACAGTTGTTCACAAAAACAGGATTGTCATTTTTAACAGAAGTTATTTGGTAAACCATTTGTCCATTAATTTTTGTAGTACGCATTCCTGCGTGTATTCTACTCATTGACATGTCGGGCGTGAGTTTTACTTTTGCATTACTATCACTACTATTTCTGCCAATCTCAAAGTTGCCAAAAGGTAGTTGAATTGTGCCGTACTGTCGTCCTTGAAATGAGACAAGAAACATTCCTTTTTTTTGTGGTTGCAAAGCGGGAATAACAGAAGTTTTGCCTGCATTTGCCAATTCGCTCACAACCTTAGTGTGTCCATTATCAGCAAGCGAAGAAACTACTTTTGTTTTATTTGAAGTATCATCGCCAAGAGGAATCTCTATGTGTCCGTCTTGTGTGTTGTTTATGTTCGGTTCTGCAGAGTTTTTCTCATTTAATATCGTGCTGAAAGGAGCACTAAATGAACACTTAGGACAGCGAAATGTAACAGGTGGACGTCTTTCTAAATTAAAGCGACGACCACAACCTGGGCATGTGATTATCATATCTTTAATCTTATTTTACATATACAACAACCATACTATCATCAAAACGTCCCCACAACTGCGGATGTTGCTGACCATTTGTGTCACTAATAACGTGGGGATTTACATAATTGAAGAGTTCACGGGCAGTAACTTTTCTATCCTTATTGGTATCTGCTGCTCCGCGGAATCCCTCTAATATGCGATTCATGAAGAAAGAATTTGTCATATCGCTTCTTTCCCATGATACTTCATTTGGACGACTCGAAGTATAAAGCATAACACTCGTATTCTGCGTGTTACGTTTCTTTTGGTTGTTAGTGTTTTTTAAGGTCAAACCACCAGAATAGCACGCCATTGCAAGAATTATTTTTCTACGTGCTTTTGCGGATTTCATAATATTTTGTATCTCATCATAAGTTATGATTGAATTCATGTCTTTGGTCTCATAGCAGGTTAATCCTCCCTGTATTCCATGACCGCTAAAAACAAATATTATCTCGTCATTGGCTGTAGATTTTGCAAATTCTCGCTTTAATACTTTTAATATATGTTCGCGTGTAGCATTTTCATTTAATAGCATAAATACGGAACTGCCATTATAACTATGAAAAAAACGAGACACAGAACGAGCATCTCCGACAGAACAGGGGAGAGGTGGAGCAACCTGAGGATATTTATACTCACCCAGCCCTACAGAAACTACATAAGTTTTCTGGGCATTAACACTGATAATACTGCTACATAGCAACAACAATACTAGCGTCGCTTTACAAAATAGATTTAAATTCTTCATATAATCCTTTTATTTTGCTGTTTATAAGATTATAGACTCCTATTTTTCAGTAAACTTACACTTACAACTCTTATTTGGACAGTGTCCTTCTGCAAGAATATTGCTATAAATGTGATTTCCAAAATGATAACCACATTTAGGACAGCAGTAGTTTTTCTTGAAATAGCGTTCGTTTTGGTCTTTACGCTCAATAAGGTTTTTGTTTTTCATTCCGACTATTACCCAGGCTAAACCTATGGCAATAATTGAACCGACAGCCTGGATAATACCTCTCGTCATTTTATCCATGGAGTTATCAGGTATTGTTAAAACTATGACGTTAACTAAAACTGTTGATACTGTCATAGCTGCAAGCCTTAACATCATAATGCTTGAAGTCTGTGCTTCCAAATCCATTCTGTTGGTGTTGTATATTTCGTAAACATTACGCAATTTACTTATATCAACAGAATCTTTACCAGTGTCATCACCTCCAGAGTGACTCAACAAATCCTTGATTTTGAAGGTATGTACAGCTCCAAGCCTAATAATATTAGAGAAACCGACTTTTACCTCGCCATTTATTCGTTTGAAAGTTCCATCATTAGCCTTGACATAAGTGCCATTGACAGAGCCGACATCACGTAGTGTCATAATACCAGTGCGCTCATCCATGTGAAAGAGCGCATGTTTTCTACTAATGCTTGCTTCTGTAAGTAGAAATGGTTGATTTCCTTCTTTTCCTATAAGTATGTCCATTTTAAATATTCAAATTAGTATTTTTATTCAAATACGGACATAAATAAAGCGTGGAATCGTACTGCTGTCCATTCCACGTACTGAGGCTCTTGCATTGCCTATTTAAGTTGAACAGACAACGTCAGAAGCCACGCCGTATGAGGTTTCACCCAGCACATGTAACTTATATATACGAAATATGTTGTACCCATTTGGGTACAATTATCCCATAGTAAGAACATGGCGGTTGTGAAAAATCACACCCGGGACATCTACCGTTGCATTGTCCAAGACTTAAATGTATGGTAATTTGCAAGATTCCAGTACGTCTTGAAACAGTGCGCTTGTAAACGCCTTAATATGTCTCGAAGTCTCGTTACCCACCCATCCGTCGCAATCATTGTATTACCAACAAAATACGACACGGCGTGTCTTCATCGAAGTCTGTGTGTCAACTGCAGCGAACACGTTCGCCTCTGCTGTTTTAAACGACGATTACGAGAAATCAGTGCAAATTTAGCAAAAATATCTAAAAAACGATAAGAAATATAAGAAAAAGTTATGATATTCTGCGATTTTTAACTAAATTAAGCACCGTCGGTAACTACTCTGCCTTTTTCCTGACTTCGTCAATGCGCCACCCAAATTAAGATTTGGTGCTTGGCTGGTCGAAAAGTGGCTTGATTGCTTGGTGCTTCTCGGTCAAGAAGAGGGTTTTTGTGAAGAAAGCCCCATTTTCGGGCATCTTTACTCTGATTGTGGTGATGGTCTTTGCTGCGTCAAGTACTTTGTCAACACTCATCCCTATCTTGTTGACGGCAATTAGCCTCTCCAACTCCTTATATACTTTATATGCGACGAAACAGATGCAGATGTGCGCTTCTATCCTTCGCTCCGTGAAGTGAAACATCGGTCGCATATCCAATGTTCCTTTTGAGATACGGAAGGCTCGTTCCACTGTCCACAAGCCGTGGTATTGTTCAATTACAAGGTTGGGATTAAGATCGGTATTGGTGATGTAGCCTTTGAGTCCATCCCACTTGCAGTCCTCGGCAATTTTGTCTTCGTTGATAACGACCTCTATGTCCTTGCTGATTTCAAGAAATTTGTTGTAGCCTCGCTTGTTGACCTGCTGCTTTGTGATGCGCCCGCTCTTGTAGTCCTTCCTTAAGCGAGCGATACCACGGTCACGGTTGTAGGCATCCTTCTTTGCACGTTTGTCGGAATAGCTGACAATAAGCCGTTCGCCATTTTCTCGTTTATACTCGTTGCAAGCCCCGTCCTTCTTGCCTAATGACAGAATCCATTGCTTGATGCCTGCACTCTCACTCTTGATGCGAGCGCCAAGGATGTACTTGTAACCGGCCTCCTGTAGCAACGTCACATTGTTCTTGTTCATTAAACCAGAGTCTGCCACCACAACGAAGTCATCACCGAGCGTGAACCGCTGCTTGAAGTCTTCAATCATCGGTATCATAGTAAAACCCTCGTACTGGCTGCCGTTGAACAGGGAGTACGAAAGTGGATAGCCTCCTTCTGACACCAGCAAGCCGAGCACAACCTGTGACTCAGCAGTTTTTCCATCCTTTGAAAATCCAGGCTCACGCAACACATCGGTCTGAGCAGTTTCAAAATAGTGTGTCGTGACATCGTAAAACAATCAAGCCAATCTTGCCACCGAACAGTTTTTGGGTGTTGCTCTGTTGTGTAACGCAAAATAAGGTGAACGAACGTGAAAATATTGCCAACGTATACCGATGTTTGAAGAACTGGTGCAACCTGTTGATAGTTGATGTAAAAGGCGTTAATACTAAGGTTTAATTTGTTATGTAGACATTATCGGCTTTAGGAAAAAAGCAGAAAAGCGATGACAACTATTTTAATACTAAATAATCAAAAAACTGAAAAAATGAAAAAAATGTTTTTATTGGCAATTATTGGATTGAATTGCCTTGTAGCCAATGCCCAAGTGTGTGACTTGGAACTTCTCTTACATGTGAGTCCCCAAAAAACAAACAGAGCTTTGTCCTTAATTTTTTGTCAAGGAGAAACAAAACATACGTATTGGATTAAAGAATCGCGTATTCCAGACCCTATACAAATGGGCATAATTGCTAGTGTTTTACGTCCAAACGTGCCAAATCTGCCGATTCTTTCCCTTAATCAGCTACGAAATTAAGGGTGAATAAATAAAAATACTCACAATTGTCTCTAAAAACTTGCATATGTCATATTAAACACGTACCTTTGCATAGGGTTTACAACAAACGGATACCCTATACAAGTAATGGCAATACCAAAAGAGATACTAGCAGTACAGAGACCAAGCAGCACCGTTGTGAAGCAGCGTGGAACACGCTTTGTGGTAATCAAGCGCACAAGCAAGCGAGTGAATGACCGAGTGATTCCCGTAGATCTTGGCACGGTAGGTGAAATCATTGATGGACGATATGTAGAACGAAAGACTGAAGCACCAAAGCAGAAAACAATCGACATAAAGGATTATGGCGAGGTGGCCTTATGCAACAAGCATGGAAAAGACCTGTTGGATGAACTTGCAAAGGTCTGGGACCTAAATGATGCAAAGCGCTTGTACACTATCGCACTGTTGCGAGCAGCCTATGGCGATGTCAAAAACAGAGATCTCATGTTACAGTATGCAACCTCTTTCGCATCCGAAATAATCCCTGGAGTCCATCTCTCAGAAGATGCCGTCTCTGCATTCCTTCAAGAGATAGGACAAGCTTACTCGATGATATGCGAGTTCATGAGGAATAGAGTTGAAGCGTTTGCTGGCAAGGACATTGTCGTTGATGGCATGTTGAAGGATTACAATTCGCAGGAAGGCTATATGTCGGAGTTCTCCAGAAAGGCAAGGACTAAAGGTTCAAAAGACATGAGTTTGCTATATGCCTTCAATCCGGAAACGAAGGAACCGATAGCAGCCAAGCCATATCCCGGGAATATGCTTGACCAAACATCTATAAACAACTTCGTCACTGAATACAAGATAGTTAATGGCATGATGATCTTTGATAAGGGGTTCTATAACGAGGAGCTGTTTGAGAAGATTGATAAGATGGAAGGTCTGTCCTATCTCATTCCTTTGAAGCAGAACTCTGCCTTCATAAAGAACTATGGTATGGACAATCCTACTGAACACTTGAAGGGATACACGGACGCTACCATATTATACAAGAAGGTGAGAATGTCCAACGGCAAGTACCTGTACGCATTCCGCAACCCGAAGATGGCATACGAACAGGAAGTCGCTTACGTGCAGCAGGCACAGAAAAAGGAAACCTTTGACAGCGAGAAATACATCGAAAAGAAATCACTTTTTGGACTGATTGTATTCAAATCGAAGAAGAACCTTGACCCACTGACCGTTTATCTGGCATACTCCCAAAGATGGCAGATTGAGACGATGTTCAATCTCTACAAGAATATCATCGACCGCGATACGGTCAACGTACACACCGACTACAGAGTCTATGCCACTGAGCTCATCAACTTCCTTTCCGTCATCATCACAACGAGAGTGAAGAATGAAATCGTAAAGAAGGAACTCAACAAGAAATACTCCTACAAACAGATCTTCAGGATGCTCTCAAAATACAAGAAGGTGAGAACGGATAAAGATGGTCCGTGGGTAGATGTTACCAAGCTCAAGTACATTGAGGAACTAACCATGACCCTTGATGTATAGGGTTTAAAATACGCGATTCTTTATTGGATGGGTAATGCTGTAGATGTATTTACGTTTGACGATAACGGAAATCTCCAATCACACAACTTAAAAGATTACACCGACATAGTTAGAGACGGTAATGGCATTCTTAAAGAAGCAGTGCTTGATGGAGATAGATATACGTTTGATATAACCCCAACCGAGATTGTTGTATGTCAATATAAAAAGCACAATAACGGGTTCTATAAAATGGACGAATATTTCCTTGACAAAAAGGGGCTTGTTAAAAAAGCAATAACCACATATGCAGATGGCGATACTGTTACCAAGACATATAATTATGAGGAAATGGAAGATAAAACATGGTACATTAGGAAAGTAAAAAGAACTAGTAAATATAGTACTCATAAGTATTATGAATGTCTTAAGTTATATCGCTAACTACAAATAAAAGGTTGTTTTTCATATACAGAAACACTTATATTTTCTTTGTAACAAAGGTTTATTACTATTATCGACGCCACCTCGTTTTGGGGTGGTTTTTTTATTGTCAATGGGGTGTGGAGTTGTGGGAGTGGAAGATTTTTATTAAATTTGCATGTGAATCAACTCTAACATTGCTTATATTAACCTAATTGCTTATAAGCCTTAACATTATTGATGATGAAAAAGTTCAAAATCTATCTTGTGGCTCAAATTGCCATTGCTCTTGTGCTTGGTTTTATCGTGGGTATGGGCCGCACCACCATGAGTGTCACCTGCGACGCTTCGTGTGCCGTGGTGATGGAACACCTGGAGCGCAGCAACAAGAACCTGTAAAATAAGTCGAAGGACTCGCCGAGCACCATTCTACCTCTGATTTTGCCGATTGAATTGATTTCTCATTTGGCCAGATAGTTGGCCAATTGCCCCATCCGCTTATCTTGGTGCACATTCCGTTTGGCAAGATCGTCACTCAAGACGGTGAGTTTTCAGGTATAACCTCACCCGTTGTCGACGCGTCACCCGCTCGCATCAACAACCTACATGGAATACAGGCCGATGACAACTTCAAGGGCATTGTGATCATCAAGGGCAAGAAGGAAGTGAAGAAATAGATTGCATCCGGTAGTTGAAAGAGTAGAGAGTGTGGCTTATTGCTCCCAAGCAGCTCGGATGTTTATTCGGATATTTTGCCATTTGGCAATATTTGTGTAAATTTGCAAACCGAAAAAAATAAAAAGAGAATATGGATTATTTATTGCTTATAGCGGGACTTGGGTTGCTGCTTGTGTCGGCCGATTTGCTGGTTGACTCTAGCGTTGCTATTGCTCAACGTGCCCGTATATCAAACTTTATAATAGGTCTCACGATTATTGGCATCGGGACTTCGGCGCCAGAATTGTTTGTGTCGGTGAGTTCAGCTTTGCAAGGCGTGGGTGATGTTGCCGTGGGAAACGTTGTTGGCTCTAACATCTGCAATACGTTCCTCATTCTGGGTGTAGCGGCTGCAATCTCGCCATTCATGATTGAACGTGAGAATCGTCGCCGTGACATTCCTGTGGGCATTGCTGTGGCATTGCTGTTCATGTTGCTGGCTAATGATGCGCTGATTCCGGGCATTGAGGAAAACACTATCTCGCGTCTCGACGGCATCTTTCTGCTCATCATGTTCCTTGTGTATATGTGCTACGTGGTAGTGCTCAAGGGGAAGAATCCGCAGCAGGCTGTAGCCGATGCCGATGAGGAAACCAAGAGCAAGTTCAGCGGCAAGCATCCTGTGCTGCTGTGGACCATCGCGCTGGCGTCGCTTGCGGGGCTGATCTTTGGTGGCAACCTGTTTCTTGATTCAGCCCAGAATCTGGCCAGGGAGTGGGGCATGAGCGAGGCTGTGATCTCGATCACGATAGTTGCAGTGGGCACATCGCTGCCCGAGCTCATCACTGTGGTGGTGGCATCGCTCAAGAAAAATTCGGAGTTGGCACTGGGCAATGTGCTGGGATCTAATATCTTCAATATGCTCATGATCACAGGTGTGGCATCGACAATCAGCCCCATCACGGTGAAAGGCGTGAGCATAGTGGACTTTGCAGTGGCGTTGCTGGGTGCAGTGCTCACATTTGTGGTGATTTTCACTTTTGGGAAGCGCAAGTTTGACCGCATTGAAGGTATTATCTTCATTGCTATCTACATCGCTTATACGACTTATCTATTAACGAAATAAAATTAAATTCAATATATGGCAACAGTTGACGACAAAAAAATCATCTTCTCGATGGTGGGCGTGAGCAAGATCATCGAGCAAAACCAGAAACAAGTACTCAAGAACATCTACCTCTCGTTTTTCTATGGGGCCAAGATCGGAATCATCGGTCTGAACGGTTCGGGTAAATCGACCTTGATGAAAATCATTGCCGGCCTTGAGACCAAGTATCAGGGCGAGGTTGTGTTTGCCCCCGGTTACTCGGTGGGTTATCTGCCCCAGGACCCTCAGCTTGATCCCACAAAGACCGTGAAGGAAATCGTGAGCGAGGGAGTGCAGCACATTGTTGACGCTCTCAAGGAGTATGAGGAGATCAATCAGAAGTTCGGTTTGCCCGAGTACTATGAGGACGCCGACAAGATGAACGAACTCTTTGCTCGCCAGGGAGAACTGCAGGACATCATCGATGCTACCGATGCATGGAACCTCGACACCCGTCTGGAACGTGCTATGGACGCGCTACGTTGCCCCGAGGGCGATCAGCTGGCCGAGCACCTGAGTGGTGGTGAGCGCCGTCGTGTGGCCCTGTGCCGTCTGTTGTTGCAGAAACCCGACGTGCTGCTGCTCGATGAGCCTACCAACCACCTTGACGCTGAATCAATTGACTGGCTTGAGCAACACCTGCAGCAGTATGAGGGCACAGTAATCGCTGTGACCCACGACCGTTATTTCCTCGACCATGTGGCTGGCTGGATTCTCGAACTTGACCGCGGCGAGGGTATTCCATGGAAGGGTAACTACAGCAGCTGGCTGGAACAAAAGACAGCCCGCATGGCCCAAGAGGAGAAGACCGAGAGCAAGCGTCAGAAGACCCTGCAGCGCGAGCTTGAGTGGATACGCATGGCACCTAAAGCCCGCCAGGCAAAAGGAAAGGCCCGTCTCAACAGTTATGACAAGCTGCTCAATGAGGACGTGAAGGTGAAGGAGGAGAAACTCGAAATCTTCATCCCCAACGGTCCGCGTTTGGGCAACAAGGTTATCGAGGCCAACCATGTGGCAAAGGCATTCGGCAAGAAACTGCTCTACGATGACCTCAACTTCATGCTTCCGCCCAACGGCATCGTGGGCGTGATAGGTCCCAACGGAGCTGGCAAGACCACACTGTTCCGCCTCATCATGGGGCTTGAGCAGCCCGATGCCGGCACATTTGAGGTGGGAGAGACCGTTAAGGCTGTTTACGTTGACCAGCAGCACACGAGCATCGATCCCGAAAAGACTGTATATGAGGTAATCTCGGGCGGTGTGGAACTATTGCGCATGGGAGGCCGTGACGTGAATGCTCGTGCCTACTTGTCACGCTTCAACTTCACTGGCGTGGACCAGCAGAAGAAGTGCGGCGTGCTCTCGGGCGGTGAACGCAACCGCTTGCAGTTGGCTCTTGCTCTCAAAGAGGAGGGCAACGTGCTGCTGCTCGATGAGCCCACCAATGATATCGACGTGAACACCCTTCGTGCGCTAGAGGAAGGTCTTGAGAGTTTCGCAGGCTGTGCTGTGGTCATCAGTCACGACCGCTGGTTCCTGGATCGCATCTGCACTCACATCCTTGCATTTGAGGGCGACAGTAATGTCTTCTTCTTCGAGGGCTCATACTCAGAGTACGAGCAGAACAAAATCAAGCGCCTGGGTAACGAAGAACCCAAGCGTGTGCACTACCGTAGCTTGGAGTGATGACGTCAGACGGTGCCTGAATCAACTGGATGGCACTGCCGCTGGGGTTTCAGCGCAAAAATTAACCCTAGAAGATTCTGGGAGTATCCAGGATTTTCTAGGGTTAATTTTTTTGCGGTAGTGTATTTTTTTAATGCACGATGTTGTAGAACTCGACTGAGGCTTTTATGGCTCCGAGATAGTCAAGAGCCATTTGTACTGTCTCTTTGCGCAACTGGCCATATGCCCTGCGGGTTTCGGTGCCATGAATCTGGTCAATTACCTCAATAAAGTCATCTTCTTTTTGGGCAAGAGGCATGTTAAACTTAATGAATTCAGCAAGGTCGAGATACATGGGGTGCATACTCTTGACGGCTCTCAAAGCACAATTATATCTCACTTCGTAGGGAACCGCTTCGTCCTGGTCATACTTTGAACTGATTAATCTCCACTGCTCTTGGTAATACCGTGTGCTATCACCTATTGCACCGAATTTCCTAGCATAGTTATTGCGATAGACTTTTAATGGTGTTGCTGCATGGTCCCAATAGTCTTTGATGATACGCTGCTGCTCGGGGGTGTAACGATGCATGTTGGCTTTGGTCTTGGCTATCACGCTCTCGTCGATTCCAGCAGCCTTCAGGAAGTCTTGGGTCTCCTTGGCGTTGAGTTGATGCTTGGTGATGAACTCCACGTCGTCAACGGTGAGGCCGCCGGTAGTGTGTGCCATAGCCTGGTTGGCCATCTCGCGTATTTCCTTCTCGCTCATGCCCTCGTGTATCTTGCTCATGTCAATACCGTAACTTGCCACTCTCTTTGATGCTTGGGCCATAGCCCATTTCTTGCGCTGTGCGGGTGTCATGCTGTTGAGCTTTGCCTCGAGGTCGTGCATGTCTTTTGCACCGAGCTGGCGCGCAGCCTTGTTGGCATCGTTGCGAGCATGAAGTTCAACATTACCCATTGTCTTGTTCAGGCTTTCCTCGCATTGCTCTATGCTATTTGCAAGGTTTTTTCTCCACTTATCGACATAGTCGTTTTCTCCTGCAGCATACTGGGCAATTTGCTCAACTGTGGGCATGTCGGATGGACGAAGGCCCAGGATAGCGGCAGGTGTCCACTGGGCACTGGCTGTTGTTGCTGCCGATGCGGCAACGAGCAGTGAAAATATTATCTTTCTCATATTAGTTGTCAATAGGTTAGACTGAAAGAAATTAAAATAATTAAAAATATTATATTAGAAACAACAGATTTCTCTGATTATATAAATCTATAAAATCAATGAAATCTGTTGTTTAATTCTTTTTGCGAGCGTTATTTCTTGATAAACTCTACGCGGCGGTTCTTTGCCTTGCCTTCGGCTGTCTTGTTGTCGGCAACAGGCTCGGAGGCTCCACGTCCTTCGGCCTTGAGGTTGAAGTCGTCAACGCCGAGCTTTGCAAGGGCTGCTACTACCGACTTGGCACGCTTCTCAGAGAGGGTCTGGTTGCTTGTTGCTGACCCTACGTTGTCGGTGTGACCAACAACGAGGAAACGAGCTGTCGCATTTTTCTTCATGTAGTCGGCTACCTTCTGGATTTCGTCCATTGACTCGGGCTTCAGATCGGCCTTGCCAGTCTCGAAGAGGATATTATTGGTAACAAACTTGCCGGTCTCGGCGATAGCCTTGGCAATTGCGCCCTCGCTTGCATCGGTAGCGTTGCGGCCATATAGCTCGCCACCACCACGAGCAATGCGCACATTCTTCATGTAGGCAGGTTGATCGCCACGGTAGAAGAATGTCATCCATCCGGCACCCGCCTTAGCAGCAGGCACATTCATGTAACGGATACCGTCAACATAAACCTTGATGACGCGCTTGTTGAATGAGATTGCATAGTGATGCCAACGCTTGTCGTTGAGTTGCGTTTTCTGGTCTTGGGAACTATCACCTTCCTTGTCTGTATTGCTCTCAGAACTTGCACGCACATAGTCAAGTCTTAATGCATAATTATAACCCCAAGTCAAGGTAAATATCTCATGGTCTCTTGCTTCATCGGGATGCATGAAGTCAATCTCAAAACCACCCTCGGTGTACATGAGGTCAAACTCCACAGTGAACTCATCGCCGAAGTAGTTCTTGGGATTCTTGCTGATGAGGGGCTTAATCCAAGAGTCTTCCTTGGCAAACTCGATAACCTGCTCGCCATTGACGGTAGCAATCTCGGCATTACCGCGCTCAAGGTCCCACTTGCTGGGGAACTCGCCCACTTGCTCACCGCTCACCTTGTCCTCAAAGACAACTATGCTGCCGGGAACGAAGTCGCTCTTTACATTAGACACATCGGCAGTGGCTGGGGCTTGTGATTGTGTCGAAGGAGCACCTGCGGGATTGGCAACGGGATCGTAGTCCTCACTGCTGCCGTTCACAGCACCCTTGGCAGCGTTAGTTGCTCCGTCAACAGCGCCATTAACCGCCTTGTCGATGGCGTTGTCAATCTTTTGCTCGACTTTTTCCTTGACTTTGTTTTTGATTTTATTAAACAGACCTTGGGCCTGGGCTGAGCCAGCGCCGGTGCCAAGAATCATGGCAACTGCGGCAATTGTTGAAAATGTACGTTTCATAACAAAATATGTTTTTAGTTTTAAGTTTTCTATCAACATGCAAATATAACTATAAATCTTGAAATTATAGCAAACTTTGTTCAAGAAAACACGAAATAGTGGGGATAGCGATGTGGAAATGTGTGGAAAGGTGGGTGGTGGGGTGTCGAGGCGTGCCTCGGAGTACTCGATGCCACTGTTGCCGGAATAGGAGAATGTGGAATAAATTAACCCTAGAAAGCTAGACGGGGCTAGGCTTTCTAGGGTTGTGTTATGAACCTTGGCAGTTTATTACTGCTTGCCAGTGACTGTGACGTCGCGGTAGGTGCGGCCGATGAGACCTTGGAGCACCTTGCCGGGACCAACTTCAACAGCCTCGGTCATGCCGTCGGCAACCATGGCAGCCATGATCTGGCTCCAGCGTACGGGAGCGGTGAGCTGCTTGATGAGGTTTTCCTTGATTTCGGCAGGATCGGTGTGGGGCATAGCATCTACATCCTGGTAGATGGGGCACTTGGGTGCGCTGAAGTCGGCCTCGTGGATGGCCTTGGCGAGTTCCTCGCGAGCGGGCTCCATGAGGGGAGAGTGGAATGCACCGCCCACCTTGAGGGGCAGAGCGCGCTTTGCACCAGCCTCTTTGAACTTAACGCAAGCAGCCTCGATAGCCTCGAATGTGCCAGAGATAACTACCTGTCCGGGGCTGTTGTAGTTTGCGGGAATGCAAACGCCCTCGATGGTAGCGCAGATTTCTTCAACCTTCTCGTCGGGCATGCCGATGATTGCAGCCATGGTAGAGGGAGCAGCCTCGCAAGCCTTCTGCATGGCGAGCGCACGTGTCTCAACGAGCTTCAAGCCCTGCTCGAAGGGGAGAACGCCAGCAGCAACGAGTGCGCTGAACTCACCGAGTGAGTGGCCAGCAACCATGTCGGGGCAGAACTCCTCGCCCATGGTGAGCGCCAGGATTACAGAGTGCAGGAACACAG
The DNA here is from genome assembly GCF_045598405.1 of Sodaliphilus sp. Lineage (NCBI taxonomy): Bacteria > Pseudomonadati > Bacteroidota > Bacteroidia > Bacteroidales > Muribaculaceae > Sodaliphilus > Sodaliphilus sp. Next base: position 77,410 of record NZ_JAZLLZ010000061.1, on the reverse strand, counting down.
CGGGTTGGGTAACCTTGGTCTGTTTGAGGTCATCCTCGGTGCCGTTGAACATGAGGTCGGTGATGCGGAAACCGAGTACTTCGTTAGCTTTCTCAAAGAGTGCTTTGGCCTGTGCGTTGTTTTCGTAGAGGTCTTTGCCCATACCTACGAACTGTGCACCCTGGCCAGGGAATACAAATGCTTTCATTTAGTGTTATTTAGTGATGTTAAAATTTTCAATTAAAGAAAAAATTCCGTAATTAGACCGCAAAGGTAGTGTTTTTTTGCGAAAAAGCAAAATTTTTTTCACGAAACGGCCACGTTGTGGCCTACGAAACGCTACGCTACGAAAACTATTTAATAATTGCGAAAACTATTTAATATAGTCCCCAGTAGGAGGTGTCGAACGTTGCTTCGGCGGCTTCCTCTATGTCGTCGGGCAGGTTACAGAAGAAGTCTATGCCCGTGCGGCGTTCCAGTTCGTCGATGCTGATGGCACAACTCTTGATGGTTGTAGAAGACTGTGCATCGTCGCTGTGGGTTGTCCATAGACCGAGTGCCTGGTACTGTCCGTTCTTGACTGCGAGCAGTGCGCAGTAGAAGTACTTGGGAACGGGCAAGCGGTTGTTGCATTTCTCGGTGTAAACGCCAGCGCTCTTGGACCCGTTGAGTTCTACATCGGCGATAGTTGCAGCCTTGACCACATAGAGAGTGTCGCGGTAGTAGCTGCTGTTCCAGTCGCGCACCTGGCTCTCAATGCGCTCCCACAGGCCGGCATTGTGGCTCTGCCACTGGGGTTGCATATTGCTCAGGAAGAATGTCTGCTCGTTCTGCTCGGTAGAGCACAGACGGTCGGCACTGGGGCAGAGGTGTCCGCGCGAGAAGCCGCTGCTGCGGTAGTCGGCAAGAGTAGAGCGTGTAGCCTCGGGCAGGTCGGGGTCTTCCTGGAACGAGTCGTGGCGTTTCACGTTGCTTGCGCTGTTGCCCGGGTGCATCTGGTAGCATGTCCAGCGGTTGGCAATCAAGGTGTTGCTCCACTCTACAGAGTAGGTCACGCCATAGTCCTCGGTGCTCTTGATGCTGTAGCTGTTGTTGTCGGTCTCGTTGATGCGGGGCCACTCTAGGTTGTACATGTACTTGCTTCCGTCATATTTGTCGGACGAGTAGTTGCGGTTCTTGTTGTTGGGGTCATACTTGGGATTAACCGGAGCTTCGATGCTTTCGATCTGCGAGTACAGGTAGTCAACGCTCACGCCTGTGCCCTTGAGATAGATTTTCATACCGATGCCTTGTTCGTCGCCAAACTCACCGCCTATGTAGGCGATACTGTCCATGTCGGCAGCATTGTGAGTAACAGTGACGTTGTTTTTGAGAGTGATAATGACAGTTTGGGGTTTGCTTTGCTGTGCCAATGCTGTCAATGCTGTTGCGATGCCCAGGAGGGCGAGTAATATCTTCTTCATATCTATCGGTCCTCCTTTCTTTATTTGTTATTGGGTTTCACGTGCAGAGTGACGCTGGTGTTTCTGCTGTTTCCCATAATGATGTTAATTAATGCGTTGACGTCGCTCACATCAACCGTTCCATCTCCGTTCACGTCGTCGCGAGTGCCAAAGGATCCCGCTTTCGATGGATTCATAATCACGTTGATGATGCAGTTGACATCGCTCACGTCGGTGCTTCCGTCCAGGTTGACATCGCCCAAGAGAGCAATGCCCTCACCGTTGATGTTAAGGGATGCCACGCCGGTAAAGAATGCGTGCGTAGTCTTGACTTGGCTTGCGGGAACTTCTACGAGCATGGGAGTGCCGTTTGCGTAGGCCAGTGCGGTCACAGTAATGCCGTCCATGAATGTGTTGTTATACATGCCTGTCATGCCCTGTACAGTGGCGGGATCGCCGGCATAAAGGGTGACGTCAGTAAACAAGGTGGTGTTGTCACCGTTGGCAACGGGTTTGAACAGATAGGGTTTGTTGTGCTCAATCAACCTGCTTGCCTGGGTCATGGTGAGCTTGCCGTCGGTCAGTTTAGCGGGTTGCATCAGCGTGCCGTTGAACCGGTCAAGGTCAAACGGCAGCACGATGGTATTCCACTCGCCGGCAGTGAGGTTGCGGGTGAGGCGCACACCGGTGTTGGTGATGTTGGTTTCGGGAGCGACGAACGGAGCGCTCTCGTTCACGACATAAAAGATGGGGTTAACATTGTTGACATAGACGGGCACCAAGGTGTTGTCGGTGGCTGTGGGCACTGCAAGGCACACAAGGTCAACAGTTGCTCCCTCGTAGGGTGCTTGGTACTTTTCGCCTTTGCCCATGCCATACAGGTTGTTGATTGTAAACTTGTGGTTGCCATACACCGCCTTGCCGTCCTTGATGGTAAGGTTCATGAGGCGAACCAGGTTGGCAGCGCTTCGGGCATAGGCCGGGGGAGTGATGGTGGTGGCACTGACATTGGTCTCGGTGACGGGATCGGCAATCACCAGTTGTGCGGTGTTGGTCAGCGAACCGTCGGCAACCAGCTTGGGCATACCGTTCTTTAAAGAGAATTTTCCTGTTATCCAACCTGCGATGTGCTGGTTGGGAGCAAACGGGCGGTTTGTGTCAATATTTTCAAGCATTACCGCACCAGAGTTGTCGCGCAGATAAACCTCTGCGCCGTCCTCGCTGGCATAAGTCACACGGCAGTTGTTGCCGTCGGGCAGGTAGAGGCGCACCATAGAGCCGTCGGTCAACTGGCGTAAAGCACCAAGTCCGGTAGCGGTCTCGATGGGAGTGCTTGCAGTATAAGTCACCTTTACGGTATAGATGGTGTTAGAACCAGTAGCCGTAAATTTGAGTGAGCTGGCGTTGCCTGTCCAAGTGAGCCCGTCCACATTGCCTGCGCTGGCTTTTAAGTTAAGGGTTTCGTACTTGCCTGTGAAAGTGACACTGGTGATTTCGCTTCCGGAGGGTACTGACAGCGTGAAGGCAGTGTTACTGAACAAATACAGGTTATAGGCATTCTGGTAGTAAGTAACCTGTGGAATGGGATTTGCCGATGGAGTGAAAGTCACTCCGTCTATTGTGATGGGCGATGTGATGTTGGTCTTCACGCTAGATGTGGGAATCGCCAGCCCCATCTGGGTGAGTTTCTGTGTGGAACTGAAATCGAACGTTGCCGTCACCGAGTCGGCCCAGGCAAAGCCCGTGCATGCTATGGCGGCTATGATCAGTATCAGTCGTTGAAAATACTGTTTATGCATAGAAATTAGTAGTTAATAAAATAAGTAACAAATTTCAAATTGGTTTGAATTTGTAAAATTAGTATATTTATAATTAATGTGCAACAGTAATGGGGGGAAATTTTTCTCTCATGCATAAAATAAATGCGAGCAGGGTTGTGTGTTTGCAATAAAGGCGGTATATTTGTAGCTTGAAATAAAATGAAGAGTCATGAAAAAGATAATCGAAGGAACCACGCTGTCGCAGACCAACATACACGTGGAAGGATCATACTGTGTGACAGAGCGTCAGGATATGGTTAAGGTGCTCAACGAGTTGCGCAGGCGTTATCCGTCGAATCCTGTGCTGATGAACCGCACGAACGAATCGATGGTAGCCGAGTGGGTGCTTCACAACCTGTTCTACAAACTGCGCATTATGCGTGCTCACACTCGCGACGTGGATATCAACTATCCTTTGCGCTGGGTGGAGAAGGTGGCTTATAAAATCACGGGTTGGTTCCTGTGACTAGGTGCAATGATCCGAGAACGGAAAAAGAAAATGGTAATGGCTGCCATTACCTCGAAAAATGCGGCTGTTCTGCCTAAAATGAAACTCGCTACACTCGTTAGAATGAAATACCATTTGGGTGCAAGACCGGCTAGTTTGCAGTCGATTTTGTTTTTTTTGCTCGGCAGAGTGAGGGATTATTTGGCTGGTGTGGATAAAAAAGCAATGCCGTGTGCTTGCGGTGTGGGGGGAATTTTGTATATTTGCACAATTAAAACTATTAAACGGATAATATTATGCTTAATTTTATACTTTGCGGTTTCCTTGGGACTACTGAAATAATTCTCATTGTGGTGGTTGTGCTGCTGCTGTTCGGCGGCAAGAAGATCCCTGAACTGATGAAGGGTCTTGGCAAGGGCGTTAAGAGCTTCAAGCAGGGGATGAATGAAATCCAAGACGATATCAACAAGAGCGATAGCGAACTGGATGAACTTAATCGCAAGCGCGAGGAAAAGAAGCAGTAATTGCCGGATATTGACAAATATTTCCGTTGGTTGGGAAATGGATACCGAAGGGAATCTTCCTGAAATGTCGTTCTGGGAGCACCTAGATGCGTTGCGCTCGGTGCTTATTAAGATTGTGGTGCTGCTGGCAGTCACCATGATCGGTTTTTTTGTGGCAATGCCGTCGATGTTTGACAGCGTTATCCTTGCCCCTTGCGACGGGAACTTTGTGCTGTATCGTGTATTGTCGAAAATAGCATCAATCGTGCCTGGTTGTCCGGAACTGACAACCGACGGGTATCATGTCGGCTTGATAAACATAGAATTGACATCGCAATTCATGGTTCACATGACCACGTCGTTCTGGCTGGCACTGGTGTTTTCGTTCCCGGCAGTCATATATCTGCTGTGGACGTTTGTGGAGCCGGCGTTGTATCCCAACGAGAAGCGCGGTGCTCGTCGCGCGTTCCTTGCGGGCAACCTGATGTTTTTCTTGGGTGTGGCGATGGGGTATTTCATCGTGTTCCCTGTGTCGCTGCGTTTCCTTGCCGATTACCATGTGAGCGAGTTGGTGCCCAACCAGGTTTCGCTCGATAGCTACATGGACACGTTTTTGAGTCTGATATTCCTGATGGGCCTGGTGTTTGAGTTCCCGCTTGTGGCGTGGATGCTGGGCAAGATGGGTGTGCTTCACCGTGATTTTTTCTCCAAGTTCCGCCGTCATGCCGTCGTTGCACTGCTGATTGTTGCGGCGTTTATCACGCCTGGCGACATCTTCTCGACTATCGTGGTGTTTGTGCCGATATACTGCCTGTATGAGATGAGCGCTTTGCTCGTGAAACCTGCTCCTGCCGATGAGGGGTAATTGCCCGATACCATAATAAACCGTTGCTTTAACTTTTTATGTGAAGTATTGCTTTAAGCGTGGCGTTGCAAATGTTTGTGATGCTGGGTGATTGTTGTGTGCTTTCGTGCGCTGATGCGCACGACACAGGGGCGGACTGCGGGGGCGGACTGCGGGGGTGCTGTGGTGCTTTTCTTTGTGTTTTCGTGCGGGCTTTCGTGCAGGCGCGGGAAGTTTTTGTGCAAGATGCTTTGTGTTGTCGCAGATTATTATTATATTTGCATTTTAGAATTTAATGACGATGGCAGAGAAGGTCAAAAGCAATATAACTGGCATAGTGGGGGGCACCGTGGGTGTGCTCTTGTTGCTCATTGTGCTGTTGCCGTTTTCCCTGTATATCCCTTGGGTACAGAATATTGCGAAGGATTATGCTTGCGAGTGGGCATCGGAGGAGACTGGGCTTGATATCTCGATAGATCGTGTGCTTATCAAGTTTCCTCTCGACGTGAGTGTTGACGGGCTGCTTGTTCTGGACGAGCAGCGCGACACGATGTTGAGTGCTAGCAACTTCACTGCCGGAGTAGCAGTACTGCCGTTGTTCCGTCTCGATGTGGAGGTAGATGAAGCGTCGCTTGCCGACGCGCGTTACCGAATGGTGAGCGAGGATTCGTCGATGGTTTTCAAGGCGCAGGTAGAGCAATGCCTGGTGAAGGGCATAGGCGTGGATCTTGACCACAATGCAGTGAACCTTGCTGATGGCACAGTGAAAGGCGGAAATGTAAATCTTGATTATTATCCCGACAAAGTTGTAACCGAGTGTGACACAGCAGAATCATCTCCCTGGAAGATACAGGCTTGCCACCTCAAGCTAGAAAACGTGGATTATGCAATGACCATGCTCCCCACGATAGACACGTTGAAGGTGCACCTGCAGGCTGCCGAGCTTGCCGACGGCCTTGTGGATACGGGTAGCCGCAAGGTCGATGCCCGATGCTTGTCTATTGATACAATCGCAGTGAGATACATATATCCGAGCGAAAGGTTCGCGCGGGAGTATGCATTGGCGCATCCCGTGCCAGCCGACACGCTGTGCAACCCAGCCGACACCGTGCCATGGACCATAAGGGCTGACAGCTTGAGGCTTGCGGGCGGTGAGCTTGCATATGCCCAGAGAGATGCGAAGCTGTTCGCGGGACGAGGCCTTGACATGCGGTATATAGACGTGGCTGGACTGAACGTGGCTATTGACAGCCTGTATAACCGCGGGTCGGACGTCAACTTTGCCTTGCGAAGGCTCGACCTCACCGAGAACGGCAGCGGCCTAGCCGTGACCCGTGGCGAGGCAAGTGTGGCGATAAACAGCCAGCTGATAAGTGTGGAGAAAGCAAAACTTGCCACCCTGCTCAGCGACATAAGCCTTGATGCACACATAGACTTGTCGATTGCCGACAATCCCAACAAAGGCTATATCCATGTGGCTACTGACTCGCGAATCGCCCTGCAAGACGTGAGCAAACTCATGCCCGAGTATGCTCCTGTGCTCAAAGGCATTCCGCAATATTCTCCCCTGGCGTTGAAGGGCGAGTTGAGCGGAAATGCATCGCGGGTAGATGTTACGACCCTCACGGCCGACCTTCCTAAATATGCCCATGCCACTGTGAGCGGAACTGTATATAACCCCACAAGCTTCAATGCGATGAGCGGTGACGTGAAGCTAGACGCACGCTTTGACAACATAAACTTCGTTAAGCCCACCTTGCTCGACAAGACGATGCAAAACGAAGTGAATTTCCCGCCCATGTCGCTCACGGCCAATGCCAAACTAGACCACGGCCGCATTGCTGCCGACGCTGTGATGACACTGTCCACAGGCAAACTTGTGGGCACGGGTTCGTTCAACACCAACACCGATGAGTATGACCTTGACGCATCGTTCAACAGCTTCCCCGTGAGGGCGATATTGCCACTGTATGACATAGACAACCTCACTGCCGACATGCGGTTCAGAGGCAAAGGATTCGACTTCCTGAACCCCTCGACACATGTGAATGCCGAGATAGACCTTGCTAGCGTGGTGTGCAACAAGTACTTGTATGAGAACCTCGATGCCCGCGTGGCGATGGCCGACGGCGTGATGGCAGGCCGCATAACAAGCGCCAACGACAACTGTCGCGTAGATGTGGATGTGGAAGGAAGCATCAACGGCCGTCATTACCAGATAGACGCCCGCGGCGACATTGCTGACCTCGACCTCAATGCGCTAGGGTTCTATAAAGGCGAGTGCTCGGGCCGTGGCCGCCTGGTGGGCACCTGCGACATAGACCTGGACCTCAAGGAGTATAACGTGGACGTCGATGTCGAAGATCTAGACTGGGTTCTCGACGGCGATATCCTGAGGGCGGCAAAAGCCTCGGCTACATTTAACTCCAACGCGACGTCAACCCACGCTACATTTGAGAACGAAGACAACCATGTTGCCTTTGACGCACCGCATGGCATAGACTCGCTTATCCATTACTTCTCGAAGAGCGCCGACATAGCCATGCACCAATACAAGCACCTGTCGATCAACATAGACACATTGCAAGAGGCACTGCCCACATTCAACCTGGGTTTGAAGATGGGCATGGACGGACTGGTGCAGCGGTATGTGCAAAAGTATGGCGTGGACTTCAGGCACGTGGGACTTGACATGCGCAACGACTCCACAATCTTCATAGACGGGTATGTGCACTCGTTGAGCATGGAAGGTACCAACATAGACACGCTCACCCTGAAAGCAACGCAGTGGAACAAATACCTGGCATTCAAGGCCCACATGGGCAACCGTCCCGGCACATGGGATGAGTTTGCACAGGTATCGGTAGTGGGCGGAGTGAAAGGCTCTACCCTCGACTTCCTGCTCACGCAGCAAAATATCCACAACGAGACAGGCTATAGAGTGGGGTGCAATGCCACGCTCACCGACACGGCAGTGAACATGAGGATGTTCCCTCGTGAGCCCATTATAGGTTACCGCAACTGGGTGATGAACGAGGGCAACTTCATCAACTTCAACTACGGCACCAAGATGCTAGACGCCGACCTGAAACTAGAAAGCGACTCGAGCGTGGTGGCACTCAAAACCCAGCGAGTGCCAGGCGCCACTACCGAAGACATATTGCTCAACATTGCCAACCTGCGCATAGAAGAGTGGACAAGGTTCTTGCCCAACCTTGACCCGATGAGCGGAGTGCTTAATGCCAACATGGACGTGGCATGGAACGGTCATAACGTGGAGGGTAAAGGCATGTTGAACCTCAACAACTTCGTGTATAACGGCATGAAAGAGGGCGACTTCACGGTCAACACCACTTATGGCGTAGATCCCGAGACCGGAGGCACGCACATCGATGCCGACATGATAGTCGATGGGTCGCACGTGGCAATGGCTCTGGGTTCATTCAGCGACGCTACGCAGGGCAACGCCATGTCGATGGCAATGAAGCTCAACCGTTTCCCGCTGTCGAAGGCATCGCCGTTTATCCCCGGCAGGATGCTGTGGCTGCGTGGCTACCTCAACGGAGAAGTGAGCGTGAACGGCACGATGGACAACCCCATTGTCAACGGTAGGATGGTGGGTGACTCGGCTTATGTGGTCATGCCTCGTTACGGTTGCTCGTTAAGGTTGAGCGACGACGAATTGTCGGTAGTTGACAACAAAATGGAGTTGGACAACTATCGCATAATGAGCATGAACAATAATCCCGTGAACGTGAACGGCGTGGTAGATTTCAGGGACATGGATAACATGATAATAGACCTTACCCTCAAGGGCAAGAATATCCAAGTCATAGGCGCCGAGCAGCGCACGTTCTCGGAGGTGTTTGGCAAAGCATTTGCCGACATAGACGCGAGCATAACCAGCCGCAACAACTACATGAACATGCGTGCCGACCTCACAGTGCTCTCGGGCAGCAACATCACCTATGTGCTGCAAGACGAGATAAACAGCCCAGGCACCACCTATGATGAGAACATGGTCACCTTCGTGAATCTCAACGACAGCACTGGCGGAACACCTAACCTTGTTACTGCCAAGGGGTCGTATGCAACAAATATCCTTGCCAACATCGTGATACAGCAAGGCACAAAGATCAATGCCTTCCTCTCGCCTGATGGCAAGGACCGTGCAAGCATCGACGGCAGCGCCCGCTTGAAATATTCGCTAGACTTTGCGGGCAAGGACGTGCTCACCGGCACTTACACGATAGAGAGCGGCCAGGTGCGTTACACTCCGCCACTCATCTCGCAGAAGAACTTCACCATAGCCTCGGGCAGCACAGTGGTGTGGAACGGCGACATGCTTAACCCGCAGCTCAACATCTCCGGAACCGAGCACGTGAAGACCAGCGTGTCGCAGGGCGATGGCAGCTCGCGACTCGTAGATTTCCTGATCACAGCCAATGTGGGCGGCACTCTGGGAGTGATAAAGCTCGACTTCGACATGAGCACCGAGAGCGATATGGGCGTGATGAATGAGTTGCAGTCAATGAGCGACGTGCAACGGTCGCAGGCGGCAATCAACATGCTGCTCTACAACACATATGCCGGCACCAACAGCGCGGGCAATGTGAACGGCCTCACGGCAAGCGCGGCATTGTTCTCGTTCCTGCAATCCCAGCTGAACTCGTGGGCAGCCAAGACTCTCAAGGGAGTGGACCTGTCATTCGGCATCAACCAGTATGAGGGCCGCACCGGCAAAGGCACCGAGACAAGTTATTCTTACCGCTTGTCGAAGAACCTGTTCAACGACCGATTCAAGATTGTGGTGGGCGGCGAATACAGTACCGATGCAACCGCCGAGGAAAACTTCGGCCAGAACCTGATAAGCGACATCTCATTTGAATATTCACTCAACGAGACAGGCAACAAATATGTGCGCCTGTTCCGCCACACCGGATTTGAGAGCATCCTGGAGGGCCAGGTGGTGGAGACCGGCGTGGGCTTTGTGATGAAACGCAAGGTGAGCTCATTGAAGTCGCTTTTCGGCGTGAAACCGATGCGTGTAACAATCATGGACACAATCCCCGCAGCAAGAAAAGAAGAAGAAAATGCCGAGGTTGTGACCGACTCAACAACAACAGCGCAATGAACAAGTACTTACTAATATTATGCCTTGCACTTGCTGCACTACTGGGCACGTCGTGCTCAACTACAAGCAAGCTGGGGGCAAACGATGTGCTATATACAGGCGTGAAGAAGCTGGACTATCATCAGGAAAACGCCAAGCTAGATGCTGATGTGCAAGACCAGATATTCGAGGCAATAAACGTGAAGCCCAATAACCCGCTATACTCACCCTATTACCGCACTCCGTTTCCTGTGGGCCTTTGGGTTTATAACCACTGGGATTCCAAGTCGAAGGGAGTGAAAGGGTGGTTGTATAAACTGCTAGTAGCTCGTCCCGTGCTCATCTCGAGGGTGCGTCCGCAGGCACGAGTGGATATGATAAACACCTTGCTTCAAAACAATGGTTATTTCACATCGACTGCCAACTACAAACTGAATTATGACAAGAAAAATCCCAAGAAGGCAAGCATCACCTACGAAGTGAATGTGGGCAAACCTTACACCATAGGCGAAGTCAAGTATATGGACATCAACACGCCAGTGTGCCACATCATAGACTCGCTTGCCCGTAAAGACCATTATCTGAAAACAGGAAGCCGCTATTGCCTTGACTCGCTCAACGCTGTGCGCATCAATATCACTAACTACTTGCGCAACAGAGGGTACTACTATTTCCGTCCCGAGTATATCCAGTACCTTGCCGACAGTGTGCACCAGCGAGGCGTGATAGACCTGCAACTTGTCAACTCGCCCGACGTGCCCAACATGGCCCACGTGAAATATGTGGCGCGCGACATAGTAGCCACCGTGAGCAGCGACGAGGGCGGGGGAGTGCCCGACAGCATTGACATGGAGCGGTGCACCCTGGTGAAGTTCAACCCCGTACACATAAGGGACGCAGTGATACCGTCCAACCTGCGCATGCGTCCAGGCCGAGCATTCGGCGTTAACAGCATGGACCGCACGCAGTTGGCATTGTCTCGGCTAGGAATTTTCAGTAACATAGACATACAAGTACATCCGGTGATAGACTCCATTACCCCCGCTGGCAATGGTGTGCTGGACGTGGAGGTCAACTGCGTGCTAGATAAACCGTGGGAGGTGAAACTAGAGTTGCAGGGCACGTCAAAGAGCAATAGCTTCATCGGCCCCGGACTAGAGGCCGGATTGACGCACAAGAACGTGTTCGGCGGCGGAGAGAAACTTACCGGAAGCCTCAATGCCTCTTATGAGTGGCAGACGGGTGGCGGAAGCACTGGTGCGAAAAGTGACATGAACTCTTATGCGTTCGGCCTAGACCTCTCGCTAGCCTTGCCCCGCTTGCTGGCACCGAGCTTCGTGGACCGCAGCCGCCGTTATATAAACTGGACAAAGGTGGGCGTCAATGCCGATATCATGAACCGCCCGAGTTTCTTCAAGATGGCCCAGATGGGCGCATCGTTCACTTGGGAATGGCATGCCAACAAGAAGTCACTCAATGAGTTCACGCCATTCAAGTTGACGTATTCAAAATTGTTGAGCCGCACCGAGGCCTTTGACTCGGCAATGATAGCCAATCCCGCTATTGCGTTGAGTTTCCAGGATATGTTCGTCCCCATGATGCAGTATTCTTATACTTACGACAATGATTTCGGGCGAGACCATATCACATGGAACGTGCAGTTGACCGAGGCCGGAAATGTGTTTGCCGGCATCTGGGCGATGTGTGGCAGCAAGGGCACAAAGAGAATGTTCGGCACACCGTTCTCACAGTTTGCCAAGGCGCAGACCAATGTGGTGTGGACGCGCAGGCTGGGCGAGCAGTCGTCGATAGTGGGCAGGGCGTTCCTGGGAGCAGCCTACGCCTACGGCAACAGCGACGAGGTTCCTTACCGCGAGCAGTTCTACATAGGCGGTGCCAACTCGGTGCGCGCCTTCACCGTGCGTCATGTGGGTCCAGGCGGATATCATCCCGAGCACGTGGATGCATATAGTTATTATGACCAGACCGGTACGTTCAAGTTTGAGACCAACTGGGAATACCGTTTCCCCATTTTCAGCTATTTCAAGGGTGCGGCATTTATCGATGCAGGCAATGTGTGGCTGCTCAAGGACGACGAGAAGCGCCCTGACGGCAAGCTGGAGATGAAGAACTTCTTCAAGCAGCTTGCTGTGGGCACCGGCGTGGGTTTGCGTTTTGACATGGAGATGCTCGTTGTGCGCGCCGACCTGGGCGTGGGCTTGCACTTGCCCTACGCCACAAGCCGCAGCGGGTGGTATAATATACCCAAATTCAAGGATGGCCTTGCATTCCACCTTGCAATAGGCTATCCATTCTAATTGCGTGACTTGATATGAAGACAGGACTTGTACTAGAAGGCGGAGCGTTGCGCGGCATGTTCACATGCGGTATTCTCGACGTGTTCATGAGAGAAGGCATAGAACTTGACGGCATGATAGGAGTGAGTGCGGGAGCAGCATTCGGCTGCAACTACAAGTCGCGCCAGCAGGGTCGTGCGTTGCGCTATAATACGCGATATTGCAATGACTGGCGTTATTGCAGCATGCGCTCGCTCATCAAGACGGGCGACCTCTTCGGCGGTGAGTTTTGCTATCATTACCTTCCAGCCAACCTTGACCACTTCGACATGGACGTGTATGACGCTAACCCCATGCCCATGTGGGTGGTGTGCATGGACGTTGACACTGGCGAGGCTGTGTACCACCGTTGCGACACGGCCGGTGACGAGTGCTTCGAGTGGATCAGGGCGTCGGCATCGATGCCCATGGTGTCGCGTGTGGTGAGCGTGGGCGGTCACAACATGCTCGACGGCGGCATGGTAGATTCGATACCGCTTGTCAAGATGGAGCAAATGGGGTTTGAGCGCAACGTGGTGATACTCACCCAGCCACGAGGATTTGTGAAGAAGCCTAACAAGATGATGCCGCTGGTGCGTGTGGTGATGCGCAAGTATCCGCGAGTGATTGAAGCCATGAAGAAGCGTCATATAGGCTACAATGAAACTTTAGAGCACTTGTCCCGCCAGGAAGAGGCCGGCAAGGTGTTTGCCATATTCCCCGACGAAAAACTACCCATAGGCCATGTGGAGAAAGATCCCGAGGTGTTGCGCAAAGTATATAATATAGGTGTAGCCAAGGCCGAGCAGCTGCTCCCCGCACTGCGGGAGTGGATGGGTCGCTGCACAAATCAACCATAATATAAATCAAAAAATACAAAACTAATCTACACATAATTATGAGAAAAGTGATATTTGTTACGATGGCATTATGCGCGTCACTGCTTAATGCTCAGGACATCGAGGTGGTCAATATAGAAAACGATGCTGTTCAAGCCTATCTGGCTGATGACACATATCTGTATGATACAGATTATGCGACAAGCGTGATAAGTAAGTACTATGACAAGACGCTGTATGGCAACCTGCTAGACAAACCCCGTGGAAAGCGCGTCAACTGGGTATCAACCACCATCACAAGCAAGTTGAGCGAAATACGCATCGTTGTGAGCGAGAATGCCGACTACAGCAATGCTGTGACCCATAACACCAAGTCGCTCGGGGTAAGGTCTTACACGATCTCAAACATGCTTCCTGACCGCCATTATTATTATAAGGTAGAAGAAGTGCTGCTCACGGGCGAAGTGAACGAGGTGGCTCACGGCGACTTCCGCACCGAGGGTCAGTTGCGAATGATCAACGTGGACGGAGCGCGCAATGTGCGAGACCTAGGCGGTTGGCCCACGCAGTTCAACGTGCCTATCAGGTATGAGCGCTTGTATCGCAGCGCCCACCTCGACGAAGTGACTGCAACAGGCATCCATGACTTTGCCGAGAACCTTAACATAGGTGCCGAGCTAGACCTGCGCGGCGATTCACCCAACGTGGCATCACCTCTGGGCGATAATGTTGACTTCATGGTCATCAGCGGGGGTATGTATTACTCAGGAATAAAGATGAAAGAGAAGAATGCTATCTGCTTGAATTGGGTAATAGACCGCCTGCGCGAGGGCAAGAATGTGGACTTGCATTGCCTCGTGGGTGGTGACCGTGCCGGCTTGCTCGCTTTTCTCATCGAGGGAGTGTTGGGTGTAGAAGAGATAAACCTTATCCGCGACTATGAGTTGTCAACCTTCAGCGACCGCATGCGCCCCCGTTCTTATGAGAAGACTACCAATGACACCTTTGCTCAGCTGGTTCCTTACATTTACACTCATGGTCCCAGCTATGATTTGGCTAAGTGCTTCTATAACTACTGGCTTGATTGTGGAGTGTCAAAAGAAAATCTCGACTATCTGCGCTATGTGATGCTGGGTATAGAGGATGTGAACACTGGCATCGTGGATGTGGAAGCGCCTTCGGGCAAGGTTGCCGCAGTCTATGATATCAACGGCGTGCGTCACAGCAGTCCCGTCAAGGGCATCAACATCATCGTGAATGCCGACGGCAGCGTGAAGAAAATAGTGAAGTGAAGTTACCATGCCAGGGGGTCGTGGTGACTCGACTCATGGCGTGTGTTTCTAGGATATCTGAAGCTCCTAGGCTGGTAAAATGCGGGAGTTCATACAAGAGAATGCTGGTTTCATACAAGACCAGCATTTTTTGTGTACACATTTTGGAAACTGCCATTACCTTTGCAACGTGATTCAAATCAAATCACAGAAGTTTTATTGAATGTTTTATTTTAAAATTTTAGAAGATTATGAAAAAGTTAGTATTTATGTTTGCGATCATGCTTGGCCTCTCATTCGTTTCATGCAAGGACAATCAGAACACCACCGAGGCACAGGAGAACACCGCAGTAGAGGCAACCGTTGATGACAGCACAAAGGTGAAGGACGACACAACCGCTCACCCCCCCGTTGAACAAGCACCCGCCGAGGAAACCCAGGAAACCGAGGCTGCTAAATGATAGCATAAGCCCTCACAAAACCTGAATCTATCGATGGGGTAGAAGAACCCAAGTAATAAAATTCAAATACACATGCAACAGTCCCGCTGATGGCTTTGTGCCAAGGGCGGGACTGCTTTTTGTCGTTGCTATAACTGGTGTGTCAGAATAGGCTGAGCGGCTGCTGTTCTACGCGTGAGCGCGCGCGTCGCAGGCGGTCGTCGTTGATGTCGATGCCAATGGACTTGCATCCCATGTCGTGAGCCACCTTGCATGCAGTGCCAGTGCCGCAGTAGGGGTCGAGGACGATGCCACCTTGCGGACAAGTCGCCGCGATGGGCAGGCGGTAGAGCTGCTGCGGCGCAATGACATATCGGTCGGTCTCGCTGCGCTCTGGGGCTATGTTCCACACGTCACCGGGCATGCTGGTGGCACGCGGTGTCTCCTGGATGTAGAACCCGTTGTCCTTGAGTTCCTGGTTGCGGGCGGCATCGCCAGCTGTGGGAGCGGTGGCTTCGCGCAGGTAGAGTTTGAAAGAACCTATCTCGCCGGCATTCACCTTGCGCAGTGTGGCACGCAGGGCGGTTAGGGCGTTGTTTTTCTCGACTGAAGTGAGGTGCTGGCTCGCCGCGATGTTGCGCTGATATCGTTCGCCAGTCTTGGATGTTGTTTTCTCATCGATAAAATATCGTCGCAGTGCCTCGTCGTTGTAGTAATAGTTGCTTTGCTTGACGAAGTGCATCATGTATTCATGCTCGTTGCGTGCATGATTCTGCATTCCGTCGATAGTGCCTTGCTGCTTGTTCCACACGATGTCGTTGCGCAGGATCCACCCTTGCAGGTCCATCATCTTGATAGCGAGCCGCCACGGCAATGCTTGCATGGATGCGTCCTGATAGGCGTCGGCCATGTTGATCCATAGAGACCCCTCGTCTTTGAGCACGCGGTGAGCTTCGGCAGTCATGCGCAGCAGGTTGTCGATAAACTCGCTGGGATCCTTGGTGGCTAGAGAGTCAACCTTGTACTCGCGCAGGTGCCAGTAGGGCAGAGAAGTGACGATGCAGTCGATGCTCTTGTCTTCGATTTGCGCCATCACCTTGCACGCATCGCCGCAGTGATACTGTGGCATGTTGCTATAACCAAGTTTCTTGACCAGGTTGCGGAGTGCGGGGTCGCAATCGGGAGCTTTGAGAATGGCAGGGTCGATGACAGGAGCTGCCGTGACAACGGCTGGCACATCAACAGCGGGTTCGGGCTCGATGTCGATTTCTTCTTGCGACAATGCGGCAGTGTCCACGCCGTCGAGGGTTTCACGCAGCAAGACAGCAGCCCGTGCGCTCATCTTGTCGTGCCCTATTACACTCATGGCATCCTCGGCAAGCCATAGTGCCACGAGTTCGTCGGGGTCGGTCTTCAAGAGTTTAGCGAGTTTCACTACTTGAGCGCGCTTGGGGCGTCGCTCGCCATGCTCATAACGGCTATACATGGGAATGTCCACGCCTATGGCTTGGGCTAGTTTGCGTTGCAAAATTCCTCGCTCTCGGCGCAGTAGCCTGATTTTTTCAGAGAACAACATGATAGATGGTGTTTGATGATTTGTTATTTCGTGACAAATTTAGTAAATCTTTTCAAAACAACCAAACGTGAGAAATAATTTTTGTGAAGGAAAATACAAGGAATACAAGCGCAGGTAGCGGCTAAGTTGTCAAATAGGGTGTGAAACTGTGAAACTGTTGTTCTTATTTATAAAAAAGGTATGATGCAATGTGTGTCTGTCAGAAAAAATTAGTAACTTTGCACGTGGAATCTCCGTTATAGGGGATGACAAGACATATTACAAGGTGCCTCACTTCTTGTGAAATCGCCAAAACTCTACAACGAATATACGAGGCACGGTGCAACCCATATCAGGTGGGCTGTTTTTCCGTGCGTATATTCAGGTGTTTGGCGATACCTACAAGAGTGCAGGATAACAGCCCGCTTTTTTATGTCCCTAAGTGAACACGCGACATGGTAGATTTATTTTCCTTCACATTGGTAACATTCTGCTGTAGCCGTTCATAAACCGATAGTAAACTAAATTATATACACTTTAACTAACAGAAAGAATTATGAAGAAATTACTACACAAACTAATCTTGTTGCTGTGCATGCTCACAGTCAGCCTCAACGCCTCGGCAAACGACCTTATTGACTTTCCCACTGTTTCTACAGACACAGGAACAGGAGAAGGTAAAGTCTATAAAAACGAGATAGAAACGGATGTAGAGAATCGTAGTGTTATCGCATATTGTGAATCTTGGTCTTTACTAGACAATTATGCCAGAGTAAGTTTTTACTATAAGTTTGGAACTATTGCGAATGTCAATGAAGTGAATGAATTGAATGTGAATGGTATCGTTAAAAATGAATATGAAATTGGATTGCATTACTTAAAATTTTATATAATATGTGATCTCGAAAGAGAACAGTTTTTCAAACCATTAAGCAAAGGTCTCGATAAAGATGGAAAAGCAACATGTGATTTCAAGGTAAAACTTGAGGACGAGACGGTTCTTGACTTTAGTTACACAAGTTATACATACAACGTTAAAAAAATTGCCTCTGAAAAAGATATCATAATAAGTCCTTTGTGTCCTATTGTGACCGAATCTGATAGATCAAATATACTTAAGTTAAAGGAAAGCGACATAAAGGCCATAGCGTTCTACAGGAACGGTAAAATTGTTGGCGACTGGATAAAACTTAATGGTGTCTATAACAGCACCACCATCGACGACATGCTTGCTGAGCTTGATAAGATGGGAAAGGTGGACCCCAGACTCATGCAGAAGCCCTCAAGCACGAGCAGTACTTCGGCGGGAACCCAGAGTAACAACAAGCCCTCATCTACATCATCTACATCAACTTCATCAACTTCATCATCTACATCATCAAGTACGACCACGAGACCCTCATCTACATCAAGTTCTTCGTCAACATCATCGTCTAATTCTGGTTCTACCTATAGTTCTGGTAGTTATAGCAACAGTAACTACGACTACACGCCCAAGAAGAAGGAGCCTGCTGGATGGAATTCGCCCACCGATGCTAAGACCGTGGGAGTCTCGCTGGGCTATGTTTCCAAGCAGTGGGTGATGAAGCAGGGCGGCACGGTTGAAAAATTCGGTTACTGGGATGGCAGCAAGTCTGTCCCCGGATTCCAGATTGGTATCCGCTTTGAGCCGCAGTTCAAGTATGGCTTTGCGCTCAACACCGGCTTGTACTATGAATACTACTTCTCAAGTGCCAGCAATGTCGCTGTGGAGGACGAGTATGGCAAGCCCCTGACCTGCAAGGGTCGCCTAGAGGAGCACAACCTCTACCTCCCCATTCACCTTGAGTACCGTCTGCACTTCAACGACAAGTTCAACCTGTTTTTCTTCGGCGGTGCGGGTCTGGACTACGGCTTAGGCGGCAAACTTACCTACTACGATATTCCGGGATATGAGGACACCAGTTTTGACGACATCTACGAAAATACGCTGGGCTGGAAACGCTTCAACGCCTCGATAGAATACGGTCTGGGGCTGCGTTACCGCGCTTTCCAAGTGCACGCAAGCATGGCACGCGGGCTCGTCAACATGTCGGATGATGATAGCTACACCATCAAGCAGAACAAGAACCTCTCGGTGGGCGCCTCCATCATGTTCTGACCCCTTTTGCTATTTCTCTCGCAGATTGCGCGAATTATTTAACTGAGGGAAAAAAACTTGAGCTTCGCATGTTGAAACCATTTTAGTTTTTCAATTTGTTTCGACTGGCGTCCTGCTGGACGCGGTTGATGATACATTTCTTCGAGGGTGTGTCAAAATACGTTTTGGTGGGGTAACGCCCATGCAGGGTGCATTGGTGTTGCCGTCTGTTTCCCAGGGCGTTCCTTGGGCAAGTTACAGCATTGCGCTTGCATTGCGCCGCCATTTCGTGTGTTGACACACTCTCCTATTTGGAAAAGTACAATAGGATAGAAGAGTATAAGAATCACGAGATTTGAATAAAAAATGAGGCGCTGGTGTGTAATGAATCGATAAATATATATAACTTTGCAGTGTGAATGGCTCAAGTTGTGGCCTTGTAATGTATAAGTTTTGATTATGAAGAAATTAGTTTTTACGCTGTTTTCGGCGTTAATGCTCACTTCTTGCGGTCTCATGGGAGACATCGCAATGGACTCGACCGATATGGATGGAGTGCGCACTGTGCTCACGACTAACAAACACATGATGGGCAATATGGACATTGCTCTGGGTTGCCGCATCAATAAGACCGACACAGTGGCAGGGCTATTGCTCACGTCGGACGAGAAGTCAATCCATGGTCTGTTTGCAAAAGGAGAGTGCCTGCGTGTGGAACTCGCCGACGGCGAGGTGATCACGTTGAAGAATATCTATGATAAGGAATACAACAAAGAGACAACGGTGAGCGAGAGTGAACGCATAGTTGACGAGCAAGTGGGGTATGACTACGTGTATAGCCCCTATACTGATAATGTGTATATCACTCCCCACTATTTCACTGCGGTGATCCCGGAGCGACACACTTACACTTCTACGTTGTCATACGCTCTGTATCCTGTGACTTACAAGCAGTTGTTGTCGATGATGAACAAACCTGCCGTGAAGGTGGGTGTTGAGAGTGAAGACGGCTATACCACGATGGACAAGCCTGAAAACTTTGCTGGCATCATCACTAACATATACAACAGGCTCACAGGACACAAGTGAGAGATCTTGCCAGCCACGAAGAGGCTGGCAAGACCACAGGATGGTTATAGCGGTTTCTTTGCGAAGAGGTTGCCTGAATGGCCGTTTAAGCCTGAATATCCGTTGAGGGCGGTGCCGCTAGTAATGACATCGTACCTGTCTAGGACTATGCACACCGAGTCGTTGCGGTAAATGAATGTTTCGACATCGTTTGTTTTTATGTGACCGATGCCGTGATGGTCTTGCAAGGCTTTGCTGATGGCATCGACGTGGATGCATTCTTGCAGGATTACCTTGTCGTTTAGTTTGGCAGTGATGACGTCAGAATCGGTATCTACATTGAAATCCTGATTTGAGCTGTTGGTTGATCCATAGAAATAAGGATATCCTAGGGTTGTGGTGTTGACAGGTTGGTCACGATCAAGGCTGATGAAGAACACAGGGAACTCGTCGAGCCCATTGGTGGTGTTTATGTCCAGGATGCCGCTTTCTTTGAGCGATTTGTATTCTTCATTTACCTGGCTGTATCCTAACACATTGCAAAGGTAGGAGTAGGCAGCCTGCATTTGCACAATCTCCTTATTGTGTTTGTCAAGATATTGTCTGCTGAACGGCGTGAAATTCCCGTCAAGGTCGCGTGTGCCCAGTGCGTCCATTGACTTCTCGAGCCTTGCCGTCTGTGCATTGATTCCGATGTATTGTGCAGTGATGCCTGGAATGAATGTGAACAGGGCGATGATGGCGGTGGCACCACCGAGAATGAGTTTCAGGTGGTTGCCGCGTTTTAGGGAGAGCAGTAGCGATGCAACAGTGAAAAGAGTCCCCATTGCCAGGATATAGATGCGGTTCTCGGTGAGTGAATATTCCATGACGCGGTGTGAGATGCCCCACCAGAATAGCACTAGCAGCGGGATGCTGATCACTCCAAACCACTTGTAGAACCAGTTGAAGAAGCGCGATGGTGCACACAGGTGCATTGTGTAACCAAGCAGAGTAGCGGCATAAAGCGAGACAATGAGAGTAGCCACTCCTCCTTCGGGCAGTTTCATGCCGACAAAAGAAGAACCTGCATATAAATATAAGAATAAGGTGTAGAGCACAATGGCTGGTGAAATCACATAATGGGCGATGGTACGCAGGAATGGGGCTGCGGTATTACTCAATGCGTCGCCGTTGTGCCTGAAGTGGAGCACGACAAACATGAGTGGAGTGATAAAGTACAAGTTCCACTGGTAACAGTACACAAACCATGAGTTGTTATGATAAAGAGTTTCAGCGGTATAGGCGATGAACATATCTATGAAATAGATGATGAGTGCGGTGAACATAGCGAGGCTTGCATCTACAAGAAATGTGATGATACGTGCCGATAGCATCTCTTCGCTTTGTGTGTCGCGCAGGCAGAGGAAGATGCCGCCACCTGCTGCGGCATAAGACATCAAAAACCATGTCGGACCCGGGGAGAATGAAAGGTATATTGACAGAATCGACAACAAAGACACTCCTGTAATTCCGACTAACCAGTATAATAAGCGTTGCTGCTTGCCAAACAGCAGGTTGGGAATAAAGCATGAGGCAAAGAAAAGCGGGAAATAGGCCTCAATGTGCGGCAAATTCTCATAGCCCTTTGTTTCAAAATGATGGAGTACGACTGTAAGAACTGTGAAAAGGGTGCAAGTGAGGGTTTCTAGCGGTGCTTGTGCCACAAGCTGAGCGAAAGGGTTCTTGAATGATGGTTTCATAATAGGTTTGTAAAATTAATAAGGAATAAATAAGCAACCTGTTATGACGTGGTAACTATTTCCCAATGGAAATCTCCGTGCCGATCTCACTCTCACAGATGATTTTATTAATATTTAATTTCTTCAACTAAAATATCTTTGAGATCCGTGAAATCTGCGCGGTGAGTCAGCAAAAAACACTATTGGTGTATAGTTGTTATGACGTAACATACCGATTGTGTGTCACAAAAGTAATAATTGCTGTGACACTATCAATGCTGGACGGCGGTGCGATGTGTGAATCCAGTTATTTTTTGTGTGAACCTATTGCTCGCTGTGGTGGTGATGATGATGGTGGTGATGGTGATGGTGGTGCTTTCCGCCGAAGAACTTGCGGAAGCGGTGGATGAGGAACAGCTTCAACAGTCCAAGAGCAGAGAAAGCTCCTGCCGTGTTGGCCACGATGTCGAGAGTCTCGAAGCAACGGTGGTTGCTAAGCGCAAGTTGCCCGCACTCCATGAGCAACCCGATGATTGCCGCAATGCACGTGATGAGTATTTCCTTGCTCAAAACGGTGTGGTGAGGGTATTTGTGCTTAACGTAGTCATAGATAAAGGCAGTGGTTGTGACAAAATACATGATGAAATGTGCTATCTTGTCGCTGCCAGGAAATAAAGAAATAGTGGTCCCCACCGGATTGTCGGTCAGGGAAAAATAGGCAACCAGAGCGACCACGATGGCCGATGGTATTCCTGATGGTATAGCGAGAATTAGTTTTCGCATTTAGTCAAGACGTGATTATGTGTATTAAAATAGGGTTTATGGGCACGGTGTCCATGCTATGTGGTGCAAATGTAGTGCAAAAATATGGAAATATGAAGTTTTTTTGCAAAAAAATGTGTAAATACTGCGGAAATTACTATTTTTGCACTTAAATGGGAACGATTAAAGATTTCTTCACAATCACCCGCCATGAGCGAATAGGTGCAGTTGCGGTGCTGATGTTACTGTCAGCAGCGGTGCTGGCACTGGTGATTGCGCAGAGAGCAGAGTCGTCGCCCGATGCAGTAGATAGTGCGGCAGTTGTCGTGTTTGAGCAACGCTGTGACTCTATTGCGGCATCGCGTGACTCGCTGCCCGCCAGGAAGCAATCTAAAAAAAAGAGCAAGTCAAAAAAGAAAACAGGAACAGAGCGAGGGCATCAGGCGCCCGACCGCAGGCTTGACCCTGTGCCTGGATTTTGACCGGAACAGTACCCGCTAGAAAAAGAATATAAATTAAGTAAAGGAAATTTAGATGACAGAAAGAGGACAATTTGCAACTCGGCTAGGAGCGATAGCAGCAACCGTGGGGTCGGCTGTGGGACTAGGTAATATATGGCGATTCCCCTACGAGGCAGGCCAGCACGGAGGGGCTGCGTTCATAGCAATCTACTTGCTATGTGTGGTCATAATGGGCGTTCCGGTGATTGTGGCCGAATTCGTGATAGGCAGGCACACCCATAAGAATGTGTGCGGAGCGTTGCGGCAGTTGTCGCCTGGTGGCAAGTCCCA
Source organism: Sodaliphilus sp. (assembly GCF_045598405.1). Lineage (NCBI taxonomy): Bacteria > Pseudomonadati > Bacteroidota > Bacteroidia > Bacteroidales > Muribaculaceae > Sodaliphilus > Sodaliphilus sp. The sequence continues at coordinate 54,359 of NZ_JAZLLZ010000061.1, read as the reverse complement.
CTGGTTCTCGGCAGTGTGTATCACGGCCTCAATCCTTATCATAAGTTTCTATAGCGTGGTGTGCGGATGGATTGTCGAGTACCTGATACAGGCAATAAGCGGCAAACTCATCAGCGCTCAAGACCATAATGCCGAGTTTGAGCAGTTCGTGGCCGATCCTTATCGCAGCGTGTTGTGGACCGTGCTGTTCTTGATCGCTAACTTCCTGGTGCTCAGACGTGGATTGAAGAATGGCATAGAGCGGGTGGCCAACGTGATGATGCCGTTGCTCTTTGTGCTTCTCATGGTGTTCTGCGTGAACTCGATGCTACAGCCAGGCGCAGAGAAAGGATTGAAGTTCCTGTTTAGCCCAGACTTCAGCGCCATCACGCCGCATGTGGCGATAGGCGCAATGGGTCAGGCGTTTTTCTCGTTGAGCCTGGGACTGTCGTGCCTGCTGACCTACGCGTCTTATTTCAAGGACAGCGACTCGCTGGTGAAGAATGCGACAGTGGTCGCGATACTCGACACGCTGGTGGCTGTGCTAGCCGGCATAATGATATTCCCCATAGTGTTCTCTTACGGGATGACTCCCGAGGCGGGGCCGAAGCTGATTTTCGAGGTGCTGCCGTCGATATTCCAGCAGATGCCTGGCGGATATGTGCTGTCGATATTGTTCTTCTTCTTGCTGTTCATGGCTTCGATAACGAGCACGATATCGATGAGCGAGATATCAATAGCCTACTTCGGCGAGGAACTGCGCATGAGCCGTAGCAATGCCTCGCTGCTCAACACCGCACTTGCAGTTGTGCTGGGAGCGTTGTGCGCATTGTCGTTCGGCGTGCTGTCAGAGTTCAAGATTTTCGGGATGACACTGTTTGAGTTGTTCGACTATGTGTCGTCAAACGTGTTGCTGCCGCTGGGCGGAATATTCTTCTCTGTGCTCATGGGGTGGGTGATAGACCGCCGGCTTGTGGAAGACGAGTTGAGCAACCACGGGAAACTGAAAGTGAAAATGGCCCGTCCCATCATATTCTGCTTGAAATATGTTGCCCCGATATCTATTGTTTTGGTGTTTTTATATGGTTTAGGCGCATTCAACTGGCTGCTGTGAGGCTTTTGTGTCCAAAATATTTGTGATTGAAGGAAAAAACTAGTAATTTCGCACAAGATAACGAAACAAGACCTGCGATGAGAAAATTCACGCCATTCACACTGTCGCTTCGTGGCCGGGAACTGAAGTGTGACCGTCCGCTTGTGATGGGCATCCTCAATGTGACCCCTGACTCGTTTTACGCCGGTTGCCGTGCGACCGACGAGGAAGCGATATCGATGCGCGTTAAGGAGATAGTGGAGCAAGGTGCCGACGTGATAGACATAGGCGCTTACTCGACCCGTCCTGGAGCCGCCGATGTCACAGCTGCCGAGGAAGTGGCAAGACTGCGTCGTGCCGTCGAAGTGGTGAAGCGTGAAGCCCCAGGCATGGCTACATCGGTCGATACATTCCGTACCCATGTGGCTCGGGTGGCAGTGGAAGAGCTGGGCGTGGACATGGTGAACGACGTGTCGGGCGGCTCGCTTGATGATGCGATGTTTGAAACCGTGGCATCATTGCAAGTGCCATATGTGCTGATGCACATGCGCGGCACGCCAGCCACAATGCAGCAGTTGACAGATTATGACAACGTGACCTGCGATGTGGTGGAATGGCTGGGAGCGCGCATAGAGCAGTTGCGTGCGCTGGGTGCTAAAGACATCATCGTGGATCCCGGCTTCGGGTTCAGCAAGACTCTGGATCAAAACTATGAGTTGCTTGCCGGGTTGGAGCGATTCCGCGAACTTGGGGTTCCGCTGCTGGTGGGTGTGTCGCGCAAGTCGATGATATATAAGAAGCTTGGAGTTGACCCCGCGCGGGCATTGAATGGCACGACTGCCGTGAATACAATAGCATTGATGGCAGGTGCCCATATAATTAGAGTGCATGACGTGCGTGAGGCTGTGGAGGCACGTGAAATCGTGTGTGCGACGCAGCGCTACGCAATAAAATAAGAGAGAAATTATGCCTACATCGATATTTTCATTATTCGGCATCAAGGACCTCATTGACATCTTGCTGGTGGCAACGCTGTTGTTCTACCTGTATCGCACAATGAAGGTTTCGGGCACACTCAACATCTTCATCGGCGTGCTAGCGTTTGTGATATCCTGGATCGTGATGTACAAGATATTTGACATGCGACTCATAGGAACCATCATGGACAAGTTTGTCGACATTGGCCTGTTTATCATTGTCATCCTGTTCCAGGAGCAGATTAAGCGTTTCCTCATTGAGCTGGGCTCACACAAGGGGTGGGGGTTCATAGCCAAGGCATTCAGGAGCAAAGCCGAGGGCGATGACGAGAACAAATGGATATTGCCTGTGGTGTATGCTTGCATGAGCATGTCAAAGTCCAAGACTGGCGCGTTAATTGTCGTCAAGAGGCAAATGCCCCTAGAAGGCTATGAGCGCACGGGTGATGTGATTGACGCTAACATCAATACCCGCCTGATTGAGAACATATTCTTCAAGAACAGCCCGCTGCACGACGGCGCCATGATCATAGACGGAAACAAAGTGAAGAGCGCAGGCTGCATCTTGCCAGTGTCGCACGACACGTCGTTGCCGCGCTACTTGGGACTGCGCCACCGTTCGGCCCTGGGCATCGCCCAGGCCACCGACGCTGTGGCTATAGTGGTGAGTGAAGAGACCGGACACATCTCCTATGCCTACAAGGGAGAAATACACCTGAAACTGTCGAGCACCGAGCTCGAACATGCACTCGCCAATCTCGAGTAAACATTTATTGAATCCACCTAAATAGAAATATCTATGTTTGATATACAAGGGACATTAGTGAGCCTAGAGCTGGTAGAGCGATTCTTTTGCTGCGACCTTGACACATGCCTGGGAGCATGCTGCATCGAGGGCGATGCCGGAGCACCCCTCACCGAGGACGAGCGCAAGAAAATAGAAGAGATATTGCCCGATATCTGGGACGACCTGCTGCCTCGCGCACAACAGGAAATCAAGGAAAACGGCGTTGCTTACCACGACCCCGAAGGCGAACTTGTGACACAGATCATCGACGGCAAGAACTGTGTGTTCACTTGCTACGAACCCGGTGGTTTGTGCTCATGTGCCATCGAGAAGGCCTACCGGGCTGGTAAGATAGACTTTCGCAAACCCATCTCGTGCTACCTTTACCCTGTGCGCATCAAGGAATTCTCCACGTTCACTGCGGTGAACTACAACCGCTGGAAGATATGCAAGTGCGCCGAGGTGCTGGGACGCAAGGAGGGCATCAGGGTGTATCAGTTCCTCAAGCAACCGCTCATCGACCGCTTCGGACAAGAGTGGTATGACGAGCTCGTGGCCAACTGCGAACTCTACATCAAGCAATACCTCAGCGATTAGGCAACGATTAAATCGAGATAAAAAAATATCTTTTTTTCATTGCAGAATGAAATAATTTTTGTAATTTTGCACCGCATTTTGTGCAACCTCTGACAAGAAGACCGAGTGGCTTGTGAAAGTTGCGCGAAGCAAATAACACTAAATTACACAAAAACAATGGATTTAATTAAAGTTGCAGAACAAGCATTTGCTACAGGCAAGGAGCTTCCCGAATTCTTCCCCGGTGACACTATCACAGTGGCTTATCGCATCAAGGAGGGTAACAAGGAGCGTATCCAGCAGTACCGTGGCGTTGTAATCAAAATTACAGGCGAAGGCATCAAGAAGCGTTTCACCGTTCGCAAGATCAGCGACAACATCGGTGTAGAGCGTATCTTCCCCATCGAGTCTCCGTTCATCGACAGCATCGTTATCAACAAGCATGGTAAGGTGCGTCGCGCTAAACTGTACTACCTGCGCAAACTCACTGGCAAGAAGGCTCGCATCAAAGAGCGTCGCATTGTCAAGAAGGAAGCCTAAAGCACAGCTTGGACAGACTTATAGAACCGTGGTACATCTTGCATGTGCTGCGGTTTTTTCTTAGATTGCTTGCGATGCAGTGCGGCCTCTTCGAGGCCGGTGTTCATGTGTGTGCTGCCGTCCGACGGTCGGTCGACCGCCGGTTACGATACATTGTGACGGGTTCCCCGTCATGCATGTTCTCAACCTTCGAGCGAGATTGCGTCCGTCGTGTGAGGCTTGGTAAGTGATGTTGACATTCGGATGATGTGGGCGGTGAAACCGCCTTATTGCATCGTAACCGGCGGCTTTTGCCGTCGGAGAAAACAAATAAACTAACGGCCTCGAAGGGGCCGCAATAAAACATTTTTTTATATGAAGACTTTATTATTGTTTATGGCTATTTTAGCCATTGAGTTGTCGGCGCAGGACAAGTTTTGGCTTGGGGCTGACATAAGCGGTACCACAGAGTTGGAGAGTAGGGGAGTGCAGTTGTATAATGCAGCCGGCGAACCTCGTGAGAATACCCAGCTGATGAAGGAACTGGGGCTTGATGCCATACGTCTGCGCGTGTGGGTTGACCCCAAGGGCGGGTTCTGTAACAAGGAAGACGTGCTCAGGATGGCACTGCGTGCACAGGCGCTCGGCATGCCCGTCATGATTGACTTCCACTACAGCGACTGGTGGGCCGACCCTGCCAAGCAGAACATCCCTGCTGCGTGGAAAGACTTGAACTACAAACAGATGAAGAAGGCTCTTGCGCGTCACACCGAGGAGACATTGCGACTGCTCAAGCAGCACGACATCGATGTGAAGTGGGTGCAGGTGGGCAACGAGACCACCAATGGCTTCTTGTGGCCCATGGGACGAGCCCAAGACAATATGAAGCAGTATGCAGGGCTCACGCAAGCAGGATGCAAGGCTGTGAAAAAGGTTTATCCCGATGCCGTGACCATCATACACCTAGATTGCGCTTGCGATCCCGCAAGATATGACTTCATCTTTGACGGGCTGCGTGAGCATGGGGTGAAATATGACATGATAGGCGTGAGTGTCTATCCCTACTGGGACATAGACTCGAAACTCGAGACCGACTATCACGGCACGATCAGGGATTTCCCCAAGAACATAAAGCGCATCAGCGAGAAATATGGAGTGGAGACAATGGTCGTGGAGACCGGCGTGGAAGTTGCCCGACCCAAGGAAGGCAAGGTGATCATGAAAGCTATCATTGACGCCGCTATGAACGACTGCGATGGTCACTGCCACGGTGTATTCTACTGGGCTCCCGAGCTCGAAGGCCAGTATCCCCTGGGCGCCTTCAAGGACCACCGCCCCACCATCATCATGGACGCCTTCACCGAAGCCGCTGGTAAATAGAGATTAAAGATTAGAGATTAGAGATAAGAAATAAGAGTAGTTAAGAGTGGAAATATTTTCGTTTTTCGTAAGAATGTATTAATTTTGCATATTGAAAGATAACTAATATAATCAATTCGAATGAAAAAAGTATTTATGATTTTGGCCCTGCTGTGTGGCATGTGTGCCCAGCAGGTAGATGCCCAGTTGGTCAAGGGCGACATGAACGACGACGGTGTGATTAATATTGTCGATGTGAACGAGAGCGTTAACACCGTTCTTGGCAATCGTGCCATCCAGTATATTCAGGTTGGTGGCGACCCGTATATGGTTGACAACAGCCGCGTAGTGGGTACATGGTATAAGACCAAGAGCGACCACTTCACCCTCAACAGCGACGGAACAACTGATTACGTGTCGGACTATGGCGAAGTGACTACATGGGAGTTCCTGCCTTACCAGGGCATTATCATCTTCTATGACAATACGGGCAAGCCTGTGAGTTGGATTGAGGTAAAGAAATTGGTGCCCGGCTGCATGATATGTTCAATTTATGACGATGGCAATCATATAAGGGTTCTCACTACCGAGGTTCCCACTCAGCCAGTGACTGCTATCCAGCTGAGCGCGACCACACTGGAGATGCAGCCCAACGAGTTCATGCCCATGCTCACCGCTACAGTGTTGCCAGCCGATGCCGACAATAAGGAGGTGACATGGGAGAGCAGCGACGAGAGCGTAGTCAAGCTGTCGGACGGCCAAATCCTTGCAATGGGCTACGGCACAGCGGTTATCACATGCCGCGCCACCGACGGCAGCGGTGTGAAAGCCGAGTGCGCTGTGACTGTGAAGAAGAAGGACAAGTCGGGCAAGGACTCCGTTGGCCGCGAGTATGTTGACCTTGGCCTTCCCAGCGGCGTGCTGTGGGCGACCTGCAATGTGGGTGCCGACAAGCCCGAGGAGAGCGGCCTGTACTACGCTTGGGGCGAGACCAAGGGCTACGCCAAGGGCGAGAGCCACAATTTCGACTGGTCGAACTACAAGTGGTTCAACGGCAGTAATAATACCTTGACCAAATATTGCACAAGTTCAAGTGACGGCACAGTGGACAACAAGACCGTACTTGACCCCGAGGACGATGCAGCCACCGCCAACTGGGGTTCAGGCTGGCGCATGCCCACCTCGCAGGAGATAGATGACCTTTACAATAGTGCTTACACGACTACCGAGTGGGTGACAGTGAACGGTGTCACAGGTCGCAAGATAACGAGCAAGAGCAACGGAAACTCTATTTTCATGCCCGCCGCAGGCTACCGCGACGACGCGAGCCTCAGCAGCGAGGGTTCCTACGGCGACTACTGGTCGAGTTCGCTCTACACTAGCAACAGCGGCAACGCCTACGGCCTGAGCTTCGATTCGGACAACGTGGATTGGGACGGCATCGAACGTTACTACGGACAAAGCGTCCGGGCTGTGTGGGTTGGCTCAGAATAACTGTATCTATCCACCCCTAAAAAAGAACAAAACAATCCCCATTAAGTGCCGTATGCGGGCAAGTAGCGGTTGCCGGCACACGGCGGGCACGGAGTGCTCGCGCCCGCAACGGCGGAACCATCCGACGGTCTGGCGACCATCGGCTACGATGCAGTGCGGCCCCTGCCGAGGCCGGTGTGGTGGATGGCTCCCCGTCCGACGGTCTTCGACCGCCGGTTACGATACAGTGCGGCCTCTGCTGAGGCCGGTGTGGTGGATGGCTCCCCGTCCGACGGTCTGGCGACCTACCGACGGTCTTCGACCGCCGGTTACGATGCAGTGTGACGGGTTTCCCGTCAAGTATGTTTCACTTTAAGGCATGTTCGGTCAGGTTAGTGATACTGCCGGTGCGCGAGGGGGTGACGACTAGGGTTATGGTGTAGGCGGTGTAGGCGGTGGAACCGCCTTATTGCATCGTAACCGGCGGACGCAGTCCGTCGGAAAGGAGTATATAAAACTAACGGCCTCGGAGGGGCCGCACTGAAATCGTCCTTCGTCCTTCGTCTTTCGTCCTTCGTCTTTCGTCCTTCGTCCTTCGTCTTTCGTCCTTCGTCTTTCGTCCTTCGTCTTTCGTCCTTCGTCTTTCGTCCTTCGTCTTTCGTCCTTCGTCTTTCGTCCTTCGTCCTTCGTCCTTCGTCCTTCGTCTTTCGTTTTTTTTCGTCCTTCGTCTTTCGTTTTTCGTCAAATTGTTGTACCTTTGTTGGTTGAAATAGAAAATATATAAAAACTACAAAATAGAATTATGGCAAAGAAAGCTTTATTGATGATTCTTGATGGCTGGGGCGTGGGTCCTCAGGCCAAGAGCAATGTTATTTTCAGCACTCCCACTCCTTACTGGGACAGTCTTATCGCTAACTATCCCAACAGCCAGCTGCAGGCGAGCGGTGAGAACGTGGGACTGCCCGACGGTCAGATGGGTAACAGCGAGGTGGGCCACCTCAACATTGGCGCCGGCCGCGTTGTGTATCAGGACCTTGTGAAGATTAACCGCGCTATTGCTGACGGTAGCATCGCTAAGAACGAAGAAATCGTCAACGCATTCTCTTACGCTCAGAAGAATGGCAAGGGCATCCACTTCATGGGCCTCACTTCAACCGGCGGCGTTCACAGTTCGCTCGACCACTTGTTCGCACTGTGCGACCTGGCTAAGGCTTACGACCTGGAGAAGGTGCTCATCCACTGCTTCATGGATGGCCGCGACACCGATCCCAAGAGCGGCAAGGGCTTTGTTGCCGACGTTGAGGCACATTGCGCCCAGAGTGCAGGTGTAGTGGCAAGCGTTATTGGCCGCTACTATGCAATGGACCGCGACAAACGCTGGGAGCGTGTTAAGGTTGCTTATGACCAGCTCATCAGCGGCGAGGGCAAGCAGAGCGACAACATGACACAGGCTATCGAGGAGTCTTATGCCGAGGGCGTTACCGATGAGTTCATCAAGCCCATCGTTAACACTACAGTTGACGGCACCATCAAGGAAGGTGACGTGGTTATCTTCTTCAACTACCGCAACGACCGCGCTAAGGAGCTCACCGTTGTTCTCACACAGCAGGATATGCCCGAGGCTGGCATGAATACTATCAAGGACCTGCAGTATTACTGCATGACTCCCTACGACGCATCGTTCACCGGCGTTCACATCCTCTTCCCCAAGGAGAACGTGGGCAACACGCTGGCCGAGTACGTGGCAAGCAAGGGCCTCAAGCAGCTCCACATCGCTGAGACTGAGAAGTATGCACACGTGACATTCTTCCTGAACGGCGGTCGCGAGACTCCCTTCGAGGGCGAGGACCGCATTCTGGTTAACTCTCCCAAGGTTGCTACATACGACCTGCAGCCCGAGATGAGCGCCTACGAGGTTAAGGACAAGCTGGTTGCTGCCATCGGTGAGAATAAGTATGACTTCATCGTTGTGAACTATGCTAACGGTGACATGGTGGGCCACACTGGCATCTATGAGGCAATCGAGAAGGCAGTCGTTACCATCGACGAGTGCGTCAAGGAGACCGTTGAGGCTGCCAAGGCTGCCGACTATGAGGTAATTATCATCGCTGACCATGGTAATGCCGACAACGCTATCAACGAGGACGGCAGCGTGAACACTGCTCACTCGCTGAATCCCGTTCCCTTTGTTTATGTCACTGCCAACAAGGACGCTAAGGTTGCCGATGGCCGCCTCGCCGACGTGGCTCCCTCAATCCTCCAGATCATGGGTCTTGAGCAGCCCGCCGACATGACTGGCACAGGCCTAATCTCTAAGTAATTAAGGATTGCTAAAAATACAATACTCCCACACTGCTGCGTAGCTTGTGCTATGTGTTGCTGTGGGAGTTTTGTATTAGATCTAATGTGAGTATTTACGATTCAAATAATTGAAAATAAATGGATAGTTTCTTCTTGAATAACTCATTGTTCGTTGACGAGAAGGTGACAATCATGCGCAACGAATATAAAATCTATGACTCGCAGGGTGTCCAGATAGGTGTGTGCAAAGAAAAACGTTCGATAGCCAGTATGGCTTTGTCGATGTTGACGTCTAAAGATGTAATGCCTTTCAGGCTTGAACTGTCGGATGCTCGCGGCAATGTGATAGCAACTCTCTCTAAGGGTGTTACGCTGTTCATGTCAACGCTCAAGATGCACGATGCCCGTGGAGTACACATCTCAACTGTGAAGCAGAAATTTGGCCTCACGCCTCGTTTTGAAATCATGGGTGTCAACGGCAACAAGCTTGGTGAGATAAAAGGAGATTTTCTGGCTTGGGATTTTGTCATCTATGATGGAAATGGCAACAACATAGGCGCCATAAACAAGAAGATGGGGTCATTGGTGCGTGAGATGTTCACCACTGCCGACAAGTACAATGTCTTTGTTTCGCCCGACCTTAACGATGAGGTTCTGCGTCAGACGATTCTGACCATTGCTTCGGGCCTGGATATGATTTTCAAGGAGAACAATAAATAGATTTTTGTCATTTATGAGCAAATTGCCTGTGGATGGCAAGGACAGAAAAGCGCCCTGTATTTGGGGCGTTTTTTTGTGGGTGATGCAAGCGGCAAAACCGCTTGCCACGGTGGCTCGCTGGAGGTTTCTCGCTGGCGATGAGTGGTAGGGGAGGTTTTGTGAACTTAGGATTTTGTGAATACTGCTTGTTTTGTTGGGGTTTTGTTGTGGTGGGTTTGAGAAAAAGTAGTATCTTTGTAAATTGAAAAATTGTGCATAATAAATATCTATAAATAATTTGATTTATGAAGACATTAAAGAACATTTTCATTGTTGGCCTTGCTGCGATGGCTTTGGCTCCTGCGGTGCAGGCTGAGCATGTGACTATCATTGCTGTAAACGACACTCACAGCCAGATAGACCCTGCTAGCGACAATAAAGGCGGCGCGCTGCGTCGTCGTGCTATCTATGACAAGGTGCGCAGCGAGAACAAGTACACCATGACGCTTCACGCTGGTGATGCGGTTCAGGGCAACGTTTACTTCTCGCTCTATGGCGGTGCGGTTGAATATGCTGTTATCGACAGTCTGGGCTATGATGCAGTGATATGGGGTAACCACGAGATGGACAATGGCATCGACAGCACTTACCACTACTACAAGAACGTGAAGGCTGAACTGCTGAGCGCAAACTATGACTTCAGCGACACAAAGATGGCTGGTCTGGTTAAGCCATACATGATCAAGGCATTCGGCGACAAGCGTGTGGCTGTGATGGGCATCAATGTGCAGCCTGCCGGCCTCGTGAGCGACAAGAACTGTAAGGGACTGCGTTACCTGCCTTCGATAGACGTTGCCGACGCCACTGCCAAGTATCTCAAGGAGGTGCAGAAGGTTGACTACGTGGTGATGCTCTCGCACATCGGTTATGTGAGTGATGCCCCCGGCGAACCTAACGATCAGGACGTGGTAAAGTCTAGCCACTACATTGACCTCGTGATAGGCGGTCACTCTCACTCGACCGTTAAGCCCGGCACCCCCGAGGCAACCGTAATGAATGCCGATGGCAAACCTATCACAGTGGGTCAGAACGGCAAGTGGGGCAAAATCGTGTCAACCTACGACCTCGACCTCGAAACTGGCAAGGTTGTGTATAACCAGATTGCCGTAGATAAGACCTGGGACGAGGCAGCCAAGAAATATGTGGCAATGGACAACTGGCTGAAGCCCTATCGCCAGGGTGTGGATTCACTCATGAACCTGCCTGTGAGCGAGAGCGCTCGCGCAATGAAGAATAGCGAGGCTCCCCTGCAGAACTGGGTGAGCGACGCTTCTCTTGAAATCATACGCAAGATTTCGGGCGTGAAGAAAGTTGATTGCGCTATCATGAACAAGGGCGGTATCCGCGTGAACATGCCCGAGGGTATGGTAAGCGAGGGACTCATCGGCTCGATGTTCCCCTTCGACAACCGTTACGTGGTGCTTGAGATTACAGGCCAGGGCCTTATCGATGCACTCAAGGTGATGGCAGGCCGTGGCGGTGACTGCGTGAGCAAGGAACTCAGCGCTACGTTCAACGACAAAGGCGAGCTCCTTACCGCAAAGATCAACGGCAAGAATATTGATCCCAAGAAGATCTACAACGTAGCAACTATCGACTACCTTGCCAACGGCGGTGACTACATGCAGTCATTCAAAGATGCAAAACGCCTGTGGGTCGATGAGGTGAAGTATGGCGATCACATCCTTGACTACGTGAAGGAGCTCAAGGCAGCCGGCAAGAAGATCAATGGTGCCGACGGCTGGCGCATGGTGAAAAAATAAGAATAACCTATACAGAGGGTGTGTCGTAGTGTCTTATGGCACACCCTCTTCTTAATTTTGACCTCTATGAAACTAACAAGAATGTTTACCGTGGCCTTGATGCTAGCCATGACACTTGCCAGTGTGGCACGTGGCGAGGCTAAGCAGCCCAACATGCTGAAGAAAACCGACAAGGCCAAGATGGAAGAGTGGGTGGAATCTACTTTTGCCAAGATGACCCCCGACGAGCGCATCACCCAGTTGTTTGTCATGTGTGTGGCTTCGTGCAGTGATGAACCATCGCGTGCCCGCCTAGAGAACTACGTGGCGAAGAACCAGGTGGGCGGGCTCATCTACATGGACTCTGACATGGACGAACTTGCCAAGACAGCCAATATGGCCCAGTCGATGGCAAAGGTGCCGTTGATGATTACTATCGATGCCGAGTGGGGACTGTCGATGCGCATGCCAGGCGTGCCTCACTTCCAGCGCAACCTGGTGCTAGGTGCTATCGACGACGACCGTTTGCTCTATGAGTATGGCCGTGAGATGGCACGTCAGCTGCGCCGCATGGGCATCCATGTGAGCTTTGCACCGGTGCTCGACGTGAACGATAATCCGCAGAACCCGGTAATAGGCACCCGTTCGTTTGGCGAGGATCCCGACCTCGTGGCCCGTCACGGCATTGCTTATGCCCGTGGACTTGAAGACGGCGGTGTGATGGCAGTGGGCAAGCATTTTCCCGGCCATGGCTCATCATCGGAGGATTCGCACAAGACATTGCCCGTGATTAACAAGAGTATCGACGAGTTGTCGCTGTGTGAGTTCGCGCCGTTCCGCAAGTATATCGATGCAGGCCTGTCGGGCATGCTCACTGCACACCTCTATGTGCCTGCAATAGAAAAGGAACGCAAACCATCCACAATGTCAAGGAAGTGCGTTACCGACTTGCTGCAGAAGCAGATGGGATTTCAAGGATTGGTATTCACCGATGCTCTCAACATGCAAGGAGCCCTTGCGATGCCCGGTTCGCCCTGTGTGAACGCATTGCTTGCAGGCAACGACGTGCTGCTCATGCCGCTTAATGCCGATGGCGAACTCAAAGCAGTGAAAATGGCAATAGAAGCCGGACGCCTGAAACAGAAAGACATCGACGAACGATGCAAGAAGATATTGCGATACAAATATGCGCTGGGCCTTACCCAGAAGCAGACTGTTGCCGCAACCAGCCTCAAGGATGACCTCAACAAGGGCCAGGCCGATGTGGTCAAGCATCGCTTGGCGTCAAGTTCGGTCACGGTGCTTAAAAATGAAGGTTCGATCCTTCCGTTGGGCAATCTGATGAAAAACCGCATTGCGGTAGTCACAATGGGTAGCGACAAGGGACTCAAGTCGATGTTCCATGATCGTGCCGACGACTATGCCGAGGTCACTGCATTTGACCTTAACAAGGAGTCGGCTTCGGCAGTCGCTGCCAAGGTCAAGGCTGGCAACTTCAACACACTGATCGTGGGTGTGGAGAGCGACAAGGAATCTCCTTTTGCCGCTTCGGTCAACGCACTGTTGCCAACGTGTGACAACATCGTGCTTGTCCTCATGACCCATGCCTATGACATCGAGAAATATTCGTCGGCAATAAACAATCCTAACGTGAAGGCCGTTGTTCTCACCTACGAGAAAAGTGATATAGCCGAAGACTATGCAGTGCAGACAATCTTCGGCGGCAATGCTGCAAAGGGTCATCTTCCCATTTCGCTCAAGTGCGGTGACAAGCAGTATGCAGTGGGCACAGGCATCACCTACGACGCCACACGCCTGGGTTATACCGTTCCTGCCGAGGTGGGCATGGACAATTACCTGCTGCACCAGATCGACTCGGTCGCATCGCTGGGTGTGCGCGAGAAAGCATTCCCCGGCTGTCAGGTCATCGTGGGTCGTCATGGCAAGATTGTGGCAAAGATGAGTTTCGGCGAGATAGCTTACGGCACCGGAATCGAGGTGACCGACAATACCCTTTACGGCCTGGCATCGGTGTCGAAGGCGACAGGCACGTTGAGCGCAGTGATGAAGGTGTATGACAACGGCGGTTTCCAGCTCGACGAGGCTGCAAGCAAGTATATTCCCGGATTGCGCCGTCCCGACAAGCAAGACATGACATTCCGCAGCTTGCTCTACCACGAGACAGGCATGCCGCCTTCATTGAGTATGTGGCAGATGATGATGGATCCCAAAACTTATAAAGGCGCTCTCATCACCAACAAGAAAGATGCTAACCACACAATCCTTATCATGGCAGGTGCTTACGGTCACAAGGACGCCAAGCTGCGCACCGACATCTTGTCGGACAAGAAGACCGATGTGTTCAACATTGAAATTGCTGACGGAATATGGGGCGGCAAGTGCACCTACGACTCAATCATGAACCGCATCTATGCCGAGAAGCTCGGCCCCAAGAAATATCTTTACAGTTGCCTTAACTTCAGCTTGCTGGCTAATGCGGTAGAGAATATCACCCATCAGCCTCTCAATGTGATAACTCATGACAACATCTTCGGTCCGCTGGGCGCTTACCACACAATGTATCGCCCGCTGGAGAAGTTCGATCGCGACGAGATAGCCTACACCGAGGTTGACACCTACCTGCGTCGCCAGCACATCCACGGCTATGTGCACGACGAGCTCGCAGCCTTCTCGGGCGGAGTTCAGGGCAATGCGGGCTTGTTCTCAACCGGCAACGACCTGGCCAAGCTGTTGCAGATGTGGCTCAATGGCGGAACCTACGGCGGCGAGCGTTACTATAAACCCGAGACTGTGAAGTTGTTCACTACCGACAAGAGTCCCCGCAGCCACCGCGGTTTGGGATTTGACAAACCTGTTGTGGGCAACCCCGACGCATCAAACACCTGCGAAGAGGCTACCCCCGAGACATTCGGTCACACAGGCTTCACTGGCACTTGTTTCTGGGTTGACCCCGCCAACGATATGTTCTACATATTCTTGAGCAACCGTGTGAGTCCCACACGCAGCAATCTCAACTTTGGACGCATCAGCGCCCGTTCGCACATTCATTCATTAATTTATAAATCAATCAAGAAATGAAAAAATTATTATTCGCAGCAATTTCAATGCTGGCCATCGTGTCGTGCACGACCGACGGAACCCAAGAAGAAATCAAGAAAGAACCGTATAAAATCACAGTGAAATTTGCTGATGACTCGGCCGATGGCGAGACTGCTTATCTCACCAGTTACGACAGCGGCGACACTATCGCGCAGGAAGTTGTCAAGGGCAAGGAAGTTGTGTTCCAGGATTCAGTAGCAGGCTCGTTCATGGCACGACTTGTGGTTGACGGCAAGCTGGGATTCATCGTTGAGGCTGGCGAGATTACGATCAACTGGGAAGACGGCAAGGCAACAGGCACAGCTCTCAACGACAAGCTTAATGCCATTGATGCTGAACTCGAGAAAGCCGATGGCGACGAAGCCGAGGCTGCAATATTCCAAAAGGCTTACAAGGATAACAAGGATAATGGTATAGGCCCCTGGGCATTCAACTACTATCTCATGTATAACAACTTTACTGTGGCGCAGATAGAAGACATGCTCAAGGAACTCCCCGCCGAGTGGAAAGACCTCAAGCGTGTGGGCAAGGCCCTGAAAGATGCCGAGGCTAAGGAAAACACAGCCGAGGGCAAGAAGTTCACCGACTTTGCCAACGCCAAGGGCGAGAAACTCAGTGACTATGCAGGCAATGGCAAATATACCCTTGTTGACTTCTGGGCAAGCTGGTGCGGTCCCTGCCGCAAAGAAGTTGCCAACATCAAGCAACTCTATGCCAAGTACAACGGCAAGATGAACTTTGTGGGCATCGCAGTGTGGGACGAGGACGAGGCAACTGCCAAGGCTATGGAAGAGCTCAAGATCGAGTGGCCTGTGGTGATGAATGGCAAGAACTGGACCGAACCCACCGACATCTATGGCATTCCTGGCATTCCCCACATCATGCTCATCGACCCCGAAGGCAAGATTGTGAAGCGCGGTCTAGGAGGCGAGGAACTCATCAAGACAGTTGATGATCTCTTTAAGTAAAACAGACTAGGGTGTATCCTGCTCGTGTGATAACGTGGCAGGATACACATTATATTAACAATATAAATCAGGCTAATGAAAAAAATATTTGCATTACTTTTATCCTTAGTGACAATTTCGGGCTTAGCCCAGGACAACAAACCGTCATGGCTCAAATCGCTCGGCGAGCATTTCCACTTCAACGGCTATGCAATGGCAGGCTGGCAGTATCACGACAAGTCCACACCCAGCAATGAGTTCTCGGTGGATAAGATCATCTTTATCGCTGATGCCAAACTCAACGACAAATTCAGCGCTGAGTTCATGTATGACTTTCGCAAGACCTCGATGCATGAGCTGTGGGTAAACTACCGTCCCTGCGAGGCTGTGAACATCAAGGTGGGGCAGTTCAAGACACCGTTCTCTATCGAAAACCCCATTGCGCCTGTTATCCTCGAGACCATCAACCTCACTTCGCTCGTTACCACCGACATGGTGATGGGTAGCAATCCTCTCATGATGCCCGCTGGCGCAGGCCGTGACATCGGTATTACAGTGTATGGCGACCTGCTCAACAAGAAACTCTCTTATGACCTAGCAGTGATGAATGGCGCCGGACGCAACTGCAAGGACATCAATTCGCAGAAAGACTTCGTGGCACGCCTCTCGGTGCGTCCAGTGAAGGAACTCATGCTCAGCGGTTCGATGATTCTAGGCAAGGGCAACGTGGCAGTACACAAGAATGAAGACGGCGTTAACGTGTGTGATGCTGCTCCAGGCGTGACAGGATTTTCCGACAACGGCAACTTTACCCGCAACCGATTTGCAGCAGGTTGTCAGTTGAAGACAAAACCCGTTAACCTGCGTGCCGAGTACATGTGGGGCAAGGACGGCGACTACAACAGCAATGGCGGCTATGCAACCATGTCGGTCAACAACGTGGTAAAGAAGCTTGACCTCGTTGCATCTTACGATCACCTCAATAACTTCCAGGGCGTTCAGAACCGCTACACTGCCGGTGTGCAGTACTGGTTCTACAAGGCATGCCGCGTGCAGCTCAACTACACCCACCACAAGTGGGCAGGCCGCGGTGACGGTGAGAACAACATACTCACCCAAGTGCAAGTAGCGTTCTAAAGAAGAATCTAGACCGAAATAGGCTATTAAGAATTATCCCTGCCAGCAATTTGCCGGCAGGGATAATTGTATATAGGCGATTATCACACAAGTTCTGTTTTTTGAAGTTGTATCCTATTTGGGAATCATGCTGCTTTGGTTAAGATATGTTAACATTGGTGTGCTTGTTTTGTGCCGGGGTGGTGGGTAATTTTGCAATAAAAATAAGAAACAGTATGAAAAATAGCATTACATCTTTAGTTCCTTTCTTGAATAAGAGAGATGACAGCAGCCTTGATTGTGGTTATGCAACTAGCGAATATCGCTATCCGTTTATCATGTTTTCTCGCGACGGGAGTCGTTGTGACTTGTCGTTCAGCGATGTTTCTGCACTGTGTGGCGATGAGTCGGCGAGCACTTGGCAAGTGGTCGTGGCTGATGCTGTGAAAAAAGCATGGGGAACTACACGCCGCTACATGCCTGTAATCGCAAGAAATGCGATCACGGCAGGCAAGGCAAGCTATACTCTCGCATGCAAAGGGGCTAAACTAGCGTGCAAAGGGATTAAACTCGCATGTAAAGGGGTTAAGCTTGCGTACAGGGTGTGTAAGCGAGTGAAACTTGAGGCTCGCGACCTTATTCTCGTGGCAGGGTGGTGATGGTGAGTCGGTCGTAGGCTCGTGCGGCTTTCTCGCGTGCGGCCTCCACAGTGGTGTCGGTTGCCAGGATCACAGCCATGCGTCGGTGTCCCTTGACCTCGGGCTTGCCGAAGATGCGCATCTGCACGCCTGGTTCTTCGAGCACTTTGTCGATGCCCGACAATTCAATGCGATTAGTGTCGCCTTCCACTACCACGGCACGTGATGCGCTGGGGCCGTAGAATTTGATTTCGGGGACAGGCAGCCCCATGAGAGCGCGTGCATGGAGCGCAAACTCGCTCATGTCTTGCGATATCATTGTCACCATGCCGGTGTCGTGGGGGCGGGGAGAAACCTCGCTGAAGATAACCTCATCGCCCTTGACAAACATCTCCACGCCGAAGATTCCGTAGCCACCCAGTGCGTCGGTGACCTTGCGTGCGATGTCCTCGGCAGCAGCGCGTGCCTTGGTGCTCATGGCTTGTGGTTGCCATGAGTAGCGGTAGTCGCCATCTTCCTGAATGTGTCCCACGGGTTCGCAGAAGCATGTGCCAGCCACGCTGCGCACTGTGAGCATGGTGATTTCATAGTCGAAATCGACAAAAGCCTCGACGATGACTCGTCCGGCGCCTGCACGTCCGCCTTCTTGCGAGATGCTCCATGCCCGGTCCACATCGGCCTCGCACTTCACGGTGCTCTGTCCGTGGCCACTAGAGCTCATGATGGGTTTCACTACGCAGGGTATTCCCACTTGGGCAACAGCCTCGTGGAACTCTTCCTCGGTGCTGGCAAAACGGTAGCGTGATGTGGTGATGCCCAGTTGCTCTGCTGCCAAGCGGCGTATTCCCTCGCGGTTCATTGTGAGCCATGCGGCGGTGGCGGTGGGAGTGACGTGGTAGCCTTCTTTCTCAAGCTCTACAAGAACGGGAGTGGCGATAGCCTCAACCTCGGGAATGATGTGGTCGGGTTTCTCAAGCTTAATCACGCGGCGCAACTCGTTGCCGTCGAGCATATTGAACACGTGGCAGCGATGTGCCACCTGCATGGCTGGCGCACCCTCGTAGCGGTCGCATGCCACAACCTCAACGCCCAAGCGTTGTAATTCAAGGGCTACTTCCTTGCCCAGTTCACCACTGCCCAGCAATAGGGCCTTTGTTCCAATCTCACTGCATGTACTACCGATTTTAACCATAGCAAATGTGTTTATGTTTTCTTTGCAAAGTTAGTTATCATTATCGGTTCACACAACTTAAAAAAATGTAAAAAGTTTGCTCGTGTGGCTATGAATGAGTAATTTTGTGGACCAACACATTAAATTATAATGAAAAAATACTTTGTATATGCGATAATGCTGGCCGCAGCGGCGACCTTCGGCCTCGATGCTCATGCAGTCCCCGATGAGAAAGACCTTGACCCGAGTGTCCGCCTGCCTGTGCGCCGCCTGCATCCAGAGCGAGAGTTTGACAAGGCGATGAAGCAGATGCACAAGGACCACGAGGCCAAAGAACAAGCTCGTGAGGCCAAGGAGCAGGAGAAAGAAGCCAAGCGCCTTGAAAAGGAAGCCAAGAAAGAGGCAAAGAACAAGAGCAAGCACGACAACCGCGTGATTCCGCCTAGACCCGCCCAGCGCCAAGCCGCTGCCAGTGTCGATAAGTCGCTCATGAAAGAATTGCTGAGCAAGGACTATTCGCTCAAGAAGTTTGACCTCTATGAAGAACCCAAACCTATTACATGGAAAGATGATCCCGTGAGCAACGACGTGAACGGACTGCTGTCGCATGTGTCGAGCGGTCGTCGCAACGGCAACACGTTCTATACCCCGAAAGGCGTTTCGCTTGCCAATGACGCTAACGATGTGTTCTTCTGCTTCGAATCAAGCGGTAATGCCCCTGGACGTCTGCATCTGCGAGTGCAGTACTATGCCGACGACCCATTGAACTACAATGACATAACATTTACCATTGATGGCTTTAACTATAATTTTCACCCAAGCAAACCCGCACGAGGCAAGCAAGGGGCGCGCATGTATTGGGAACAGAGCGAGGATGCTCTCACTGCCAAGGACAAAGATCTGGTGTACGCATTGTCGCATTGCCACTGGGCACGCATCTCGCTCAAGGGAGCCGATGGCATGAACCACGTGAAGATGCTCACCGATAAACAACTCGAGGCATTCGCCCACACTTTTGAACTATATCGTGCCATGGGAGGCAAGTTTTAACGCTTCTCGAAATCACACCCAGCAGGAATGTAAACCATATCTGATACTAATGTTTTGGCTAACAGGAGTATAACAAGTTTGTCCGCATGGACAAAAAGCTGTGTTATACTCCTTGTTTTCTTTCTAGATACCCTCATGTAGCAGTTTTTGTTTACGAACAAAAATAAATTTGTTTTCATAAATTGTTAATTTAATTTTGTAAATTAAAAGTAATGTATTAACTTTGTGGAAAATTTTATTATTCACTTGATTATGAACAGCAAATTTATCAATCGCATAGCGGGCGTTGCGTTTACGTTTGCAGCATTGGCAGGGGCGAGCAGTTGCTCATTGTTACAAGGCAACAATGCGATGCCTCATTTCTCGGGCGAAGGCAAGTGCCCCGTTTGCGGCACAATAGTTACTAAAAATCCTGTTGCACAACAGTCAACTGTGGACAAGAGTTTCTTGAAGGAGCTTCTTGAAAAGGATTATTCAATTAAGGAATACAAATTTGACGAGCCCAAGCGCATGACTTGGCAGGACGACACTATTGCGGAGACCCAAGAGGAACTTATCGGTTCCTTCAAGTCAAAAGTCGTGTCGGGTTATAACAGTATTCTTCCCAAGAATGCGGTTGTAGATAACACTACTAACGACGTTTACTTGTATTTCACCGAAGACGGCCAGGGCAATCCCGGTGCATTGCGATTGCGTGTGCAGTATTACGCTGACGACCCATTGAACTACAACGACATGGTGTTCCAGATCGACGGTTTCGAGTATAAGTTCCGTCCAGTGAACATCAAGCGTGGCAAGGGAGACGGCATCATGATTTGGGAGCAGAGCGACGACGAACTCAAGGTTGCCGATAAGGATCTTGTTTACGCCCTGTCTCACTGTCAGTATTGGGCACAACTCAAGCTCCACGGCGACGATGGAATGAATCACGTGAAACTCATCAGCAAGGAGCAAATCGAGGATTTCAGCCGCACGGTAAAACTGTATCTGCTGCGCGGCGGATCATTCAAATGATTATAATAGTTTGATGTTTAATATTAGGAAGGGAATGAATCGTGATTGATTCGTTCCCTTTCGAGTTATTTGGCAGGAGTGTAAGCAAAGCCATGTTTGATGGGTAGAATTCATCCTAAAGTTGCACTAAAACTTTATGGTGAATTTTTACTTGAGGTTTAAATGTTTTATCTGTTATTTGTCAAGATATTTCCTGACGGGGCAGAGGGGGGGTGACAGGGAATATATCAGATGAAGAACACCCTAGCACAGCTGTTGTTCGGTAGGGGGAACTACTAGAGTGCTGGGAGTGGCATTTTATTACTTGGGAAAAAGTGGTGACTAAATGGTTGCAAAAACCGCAAAAAGGTGCTAACTTTGCATCATGGATGTGCATCAGGTGGCCAGTAGTGTGGCAATGTTTTCGTTTCTGACGTCGGCAGGGTTTATGTCGATGGTGAAGATACCTCGTCGTCCCGAGTGGAGGCGCATGAGGGTGTGCCGCACGTGCCTGGCGCTTGTGTTTCTTGTCGTGGGTTTGTCGTGTCTCAAGACGGTGTTGTTCAACCTGCCATCTACCCACGAGATAATCCAGACAAGCACGTTGGTGAGCGGTAGCATGCAGGCGTTGCTGTTTTGCTGCACAGGTGTGGCGTTTGTGGCTCCAAGGGAACTCTCACGCCGGTGGGTGGTGCCTGCACTGGCGGTGCTCACGGCAAATGCGATGCAGCTGGTGATGGTGGTGGTGATGTGGCGTGACCGCTTTGTGGTGTCGCTTGCATTGGCGCTAGTTGTGTATCTCGCACTTTTTGTGTTTTATCAGTATAAATTTTACCAAAACTACCGTGAGCTTATCAAGGTGACCGACGACGTGACCGACGAGGACAGCGCCTACAGTTACAAGTGGATAAAAACGTTCTACGTGATGGTGTCGCTGCTGGGTCTGTCGGTGTGTGTGGTGATATTCCTGCCCGTGCAAGCCTATGATGTGTGGATGCTATGCGCCGCAGTGGCGTATGTGTATGTCACACTGTGCTTTGTGAATTATTGCTACCGCACTGCTGTTGTCGTCAACAAGGTGTATGGCCGGGCTGAAAAGACCGAAGAAACACCACTGGTTGTAATGGGTGCCAGCGACGAGGCGTTTGATGTGCTCGAGGCCAATCTGGCTGAATGGATTGAGCGCAAGGAATTTGTGAAAAACGACCTCGTGTCGGAGACGCTGGCTGCTGAATTGGGCGTGAGCCTTACTGTGTTCCGCGCCTATTTCAAAGACCGGTTGGGCACAGAGTTCCGCCAGTGGCGCATGTGCTTGCGCATTGAGTATGCCTGCGAGATAATGCGGCAGCACCCCGACTACACCTACAGCATGGTGGCTGAAATGGTGGGAATAGGTGACCGCAGCAACTTCAACAAGGCGTTTGTTAAGGTCAAAGGTATGACGCCCAAGGAATTTGCGGCAACGATAGATTGACGGATGTTCTGAATCATGGAAGTACCTCGGTGCGGGTGAAAAAAGAGGGTATTGCCATGTTTTGACAATACCCTTGCATTTTTGTTTCTTAAAACTGAATAGATCAGATAAGATTTACTTCAACCTCGGTTTCGTTTTCGTTTACATTAACCTTGCCCTCGCGAGCGAGCCAGCCGATAGCTGCGTAAACTTCTTTCTCTTTCAATTTAGTGGCCTTCTTGAGACCCTTCACGTTAAGCGTGCCTTTGGCATCGTTGAGGGCGTTCCATACGGCACCTGCCCATAAACCAATAGTTTCTACGTTCATAATAAAAATCATTTAAGTTTAAAAACGTTGCAAAGGTAACGACTTTTTGTCCAATGGTCAATAAAATTGCTGCACAAACATGCACATAGCGCTATGCAACCGATTGCATAAAGTGGCTTTTCTTGCGTGCGTGCGCGCGCAATGAGATGGCTGATCCTCGGGCACAGGCGGCATTTCTTGCGTGCACACGCGCGCGAGTGATCTAAAAAATTTGGCTAGAATGCCTTGCGGTACTTGTCGTCGGGGTCGTCGGTGATGATGCTCAAGTAGCTGGCATAGCGCGACTCGCTGATGTAATGGTTCTCGACGGCTTCGAGCACGGCGCAGCCGGGCTCGTGGGTGTGGGTGCAGTTGTTGAAGCGACAACCCTCGGAGATGCTGAAAATTTCGGGGAAGTAGTGGGCCACTTCTTCTTTTTTGAAGTCGATGGTGCCGAATCCCTTAACTCCTGGGGTGTCGATGATGCAGCCCCCGCCAGGCAGGTCGAGCATCTCACTGAATGTGGTGGTGTGCATGCCGGTGTGGTGTGACTGCGACACATCGCCCACACGCACGTGGGCGTCAGGTATGAGGCAGTTGATAATAGAACTTTTCCCTACGCCGGAATTGCCCGAAAGCAGCGACATCTTGCCGGCAAGTGACAAACGCAGGCTGTCAATTCCTTGGCCTGTGACCGTGGATAGTGTGAGCACCTCGTAACCTATTGATTTGTATAGGCCAGCCACGGCGTCGAGGTATGCCTTGTCGTCGTCGCTGTCGAGCAGGTCGGTTTTGTTGATTGCGATGACGGCAGGCACGTTGTAGGCCATGGCGGTGGCAAGAAAACGGTCAATGAAAGTGGTGTTGGTCACGGGGTTGGCAAGCGTGACCACAAGAACGGCCTGGTCGATGTTGCTCGCTATGATTTGGAACTCCTTCGACAAGTTGCTGGCGCGGCGAATGATGTAGTTGCGTCGCTCCTCGATAGAGCGGATAAAAGCTGTTCCGTCGCCTTTGATCTCGATTGTGACGATGTCGCCCACCGCCACGGGGTTAGTGCAACGGAAACCCTTGAGGCGCAGGTTGCCCTTGATTTTGCAGTTATGCAGCGTGCCGTCGTCATGGCGCACGACATACCAGCTGCCGGTGTTTTTAATTACAAGTCCTTTCATTGTGAATGCAAATTTACAACCTAATTCTTGATTTTTCATTCATTGTTGTGAAAAAAATAGCGTGAGCGAATTTTTTTTATGCCATTTAGTTGAATATTTAGCGGGTTTATTGCTGTTGTTTCACTTATTTTTTGTAATTTTGTGCAAAACTTGGAAAGAAAGTGGCAACAGAACTTCAAGACACACTGGCTCGGTTAGTAAGCAAGAGCACTGTGATGGTTGAGAAATACCATGCTCTCTCGGCAGCAAAAGAACAGGCTGTCGCCGAGTTGCAGCGTGTGCAGGAAGAGAATAAGAAGCTGCGCATAGAGATGGAACGCGTCAAGCGTGAGAACGAATATCTGCGCATGGCCCACATGGTTGCGCCCAATGCCGAAGCTGCGGCACGAGGCAAGACGATGATTTCCAAGATAGTGCGGGACATTGACAAGTGCATTAATCAATTAAATGCATGACAACACGATAATGGCAAACGAAGCAAAGAAACAAATATGGTTGCACCTGGCTGACGTGAATCCCATTCCGCTCAGCGTAAACCCCAGCGAGGAGGAGCAATGCCGCAGGGCGGAGGAGCTTGTCAACTCGTTGTGGGACAGGTGGATGCGTCAGTTTGCCGAGAAAGGTTCATCGTCGGAGGTGCTAGCAAGGGTTGCATTCAGGTTTGCCCAGCTCTATTACAACGAGTATGCGGCCAACAGAGGGGTGAATGACTTCTTGAAAAAGTTTGAAAAAGAACTTGACAGCATTGTCGTGGATGTGTGATGCGGGTAGCGCAGTCTGCCAGCATTGTGCATATTGTCGGTCAGTGACAATTTTGAAGAGTTGAGATTTAGGTTCCTGCACACTCATTGTGGACTTATCGCCGCCCTAGGCTGGGGCGGATTGTCGCACAAGGGTTGTGCATTTTTTATTAATATTTTATTCACATATTATTTTTATACATGGAATTTGTTTATATCGCAATTGCAGCTGTTGTAGCTTTCGCAGTGGGCATGGTAATCGCCCAGATGATGGCTAAGCGCAATGCAAAATCAAGGGCCAACGAGATTATCGAGAAGGCCAAACTTGAAGCCGAAGTTCTCAAGAACAACGAGGTGATCAAGGGTAAGGAAGAAGGTATGTCAATCAAGAGCGAAGCTGAGAAGCAGGCCAACGCACGCCTCTCAAAGGTGCAGTCAAGCGAGGCCAAGCTCAAGCAGCGCGAGCTTCAGCTCAACCAGCAGCAGGCCGACGTGCAGCGCAAACGCAACGAGGTTGACAACCTGAAGTCAAACCTTGAGCACCAGCAGGAAGTCCTTGACGACTATAAGAAAGAGGTCGAGAAGATGGAACGCAGCGTGCGCGACACACTTGAGCACGTGAGCGGTCTCAGCGCAGAGGAGGCAAAGGAGAAACTCGTGGAGTCTCTCAAGGACGAGGCCAAGACTGCTGCCGCAAGTTACATCAACGACATCATGGATGATGCTAAACTCACAGCCAACAAAGAGGCAAAACGCATCATCGTAGAGACAATCCAGCGCGTGGCAACAGAGACCGCCATCGAAAACGCTGTGACAGTGTTCCACATTGAGAACGATGAGATTAAGGGCCGCATCATAGGCCGCGAGGGTCGCAACATCCGCGCTCTCGAGGCAGCCACAGGCATCGAGATCATCGTTGATGATACCCCCGAGGCTATCGTGCTTTCTGGTTTCGACCCCGTGCGTCGCGAGATTGCCCGCCTGGCGCTCCACCAGCTTGTGGCCGACGGACGTATCCATCCTGCTCGCATCGAGGAGGTAGTTGCTAAAGTTCGCCGTCAGGTAGAGGAGGAAGTTATCGAGACTGGCAAGCGTACCGCTATTGACCTGGGTATCCACGGATTGCACCCCGAGCTCATTCGTCTCATCGGTAAGATGAAATACCGCTCAAGTTATGGCCAGAACCTGTTGCAGCACTCACGTGAGACTGCTAACCTGTGTGCCGTGATGGCAAGCGAGCTGGGTCTCAATCCCAAGAAGGCCCGCCGTGCCGGTCTGTTGCATGATATAGGCAAGGTGCCCGATGACGAGCCCGAATTGCCGCACGCAATCCTCGGTATGAAGCTTGCTGAGAAGTACAAGGAGAAAGCCGACATCTGCAATGCAATCGCTGCCCACCACGACGAGGAAGAGGCCCAGAGCCTTTATGCTCCCATCGTGCAAGTGTGTGACGCAATCTCGGGTGCACGTCCTGGTGCACGCCGCGAAGTGGTTGAGGCCTACATCAAGCGCCTTAACGACCTTGAGCGTCTCGCACTCAGCTATCCCGGCGTTGTCAAGACCTATGCAATCCAGGCAGGCCGCGAACTGCGCGTGATCGTGGGCGCTGACAAGATCAGCGACGCAGAGACCGAAAAACTCTCTAACGAAATCGCTCAAAAGATTCAAGATGAACTTACTTATCCCGGACAGGTGCGCATCACCGTTATCCGTGAAACCCGTGCAGTGAGCTACGCTAAGTAAGTTATACCTAAAAAAGGTTATTCATGAATCAGGAATATAACAAGAAACCAGTTAACGACAGCGCTGAAGCGTGCTTGAACTGCGGCACAGGGTGCTGCGGCGACAACAAGTGCAGCCGGTGCAACCTGCACAGCTACAACTGGCTTGAAGACGTGCCAGGCAACGACGAAGAGTTTGATATCGTCGAGGTGCACTTCAAGAACACCCGCCGCGGCTTCTATCGCAACTCGTCGCACCTGCCCCTCAAGGCTGGCGACATGGTGGCCGTCGAAGCCAACCCCGGGCATGACATAGGCGAGGTGGCAATGACCGGACGCCTTGTCAAGCTGCAGATGAAGCGTGCCAACCTGCGTCCCGACACCGAAATCTTGCGGGTGTTCCGCAAGGCAAAGCCCCAAGACCTGGAGCGCTTTGAGGAAGCAAAGGCTCGTGAGGTGGACACCATGATACGCTCGCGCAAGATTGCCGTTGACCTGGGACTGAAGATGAAGATAGGCGATGTGGAATACCAGGGCGACGGAAACAAGGCCATATTCTACTATATCGCCGACGAACGCGTGGACTTCCGCCAGCTCATCAAGGTACTGGCCGATGTGTTCAAGATACGCGTTGAAATGAAGCAGATCGGCGCACGCCAGGAGGCCGGACGCATAGGCGGAATAGGTCCTTGCGGACGACCGCTGTGCTGTGCTAGCTGGATGACCAACTTTGTGTCGGTTGCAACTAGTGCTGCAAGGTTCCAGGACATCTCTCTCAATCCGCAGAAGCTTGCCGGACAGTGCGCTAAACTCAAGTGCTGCATCAACTTTGAGGTGGACACCTATGTTGAGGCTTCCAAGGCAATGCCCTCACGCGACGTGCAACTGGAAACGAAAGACGGCTTGTATTATTATTTCAAGGCCGATGTGCTCAAGCGCGAGATCACATATTCTACCGACCGCAATGTGCCTGCTAATCTCGTGACGCTTCCTGCCGAACGAGTGTTTGAGGTGATGGCACTGAATCGCAGTGGCGTGCGGCCCGACAAGTTGTCGCTTGACGACAATGACAAGCAGGCCGAGAAGAAGGCCTTTGGCGACATTCTGGGCCAAGATGCGATCAATCGCTTCGACAAGAAGAAAAAGAAGAAAAACAACAAGCGTCCCCGTGGTCAGGAAAACAATGGCGCGAGCGACAGCCAGCAACGCGACCAGTCGTCGCGTGAACCCCGCAGGGAATCACGCCGCGACAATGGTCCTGCTCCCGCTGCCGACAATAACAAGGAGGGAGGCGAGCAATCTAACCGCTCACGCCAGCACCGACGCCCGCGTGGCGAACAAGGTGAAGCTCCCCGCAACGACCGCCAGCGTCGTCACGGAGGCGGCAACCGCCACCAGGGGAATCCCAATAAGCGCAGAAATGAGAACGGAAACTCCAATAGCGCCGAAGGCAACAACAACCGCCGCCAGCAACAGCCCAAGGATTAAACTTGTGGCTGCTGCCATGGCAGTTGTCGTCATGTTGCTGGGCTTGGGAGGCTGTACTTCCGAGCAGAACTTCTATTGTCAGTTTCAAGATGTTCCATCCCACGGGTGGGTCTCGCAGGTGCCTTTGAAGTTTGAACCTCAATTCCCCGACTCGACGATAAACGAGTGCGAGATCATCTTGTCGGTCAGGCATAATAACAATTTTGCTTACCGCAGCCTGAACCTTATAGTTGACGTCATGGACTCGCTTCATCATGTGGTGCGCACTCCCGTGAGCATTGCTGTGAGTGACGAATATGGCAACTTGAACGGGAGCGGATTCGGTGGTCTGTACCAGTGCAGCGCAAGCGTTGTTGAGTCCATTCCGTGCAGTGCGGTCAAGAGCATCATCGTGTGGCCCGCGATGAAGGGGTGCGATACTATCATGAACGTGGAAGACGTGGGTATCACACTGAAGGCGGCCAAATAAAACGAGCAGAACGTAACATGGATAGTTTCATTCCTAAACACTTACAAGACGAAGTCAAGGCGCGAGTATCGCGTCTTGCTTTGTTACTCAACAATGCCGGCGTGGAAGCTATGCTGGTGTGTGACAACGTAGGGCTGTATTACTTGAGCGGCAGGGTCTTTGCCGGATATATCCTTGTGGGCCAAGACGCTAGCGCAAGTTATTTCGTGCGTCGTCCCGTCGGGTTCTCGGGTGTGGATTACATACGCAAGCCCGAGCAGATTGCCGAGATTGTGGGCACAGTGCCTGCAACGCTGGCACTCCAGCTCGACACGCTCTCGGTGGCTGATTACAACCGCCTGTCCAAGGCGTTTGCCGGGGCAAGCATTGTCGATGCATCGGGCATGATGCGCCAGCTGCGGTCGGTCAAGTCGCAATATGAGATAGAGTTGATGCGTGCATGTGGAGTGAAACATGTCGAGGCTTATAGCCACATCCCCGAGGTATATCATCCCGGAATGACCGATGTGGACTTGCAGATTGAGATAGAACGGTTGCTGCGCAAG
Organism: Sodaliphilus sp.; assembly: GCF_045598405.1. Taxonomy (NCBI): domain Bacteria; kingdom Pseudomonadati; phylum Bacteroidota; class Bacteroidia; order Bacteroidales; family Muribaculaceae; genus Sodaliphilus; species Sodaliphilus sp. The sequence continues at coordinate 25,864 of NZ_JAZLLZ010000061.1, read as the reverse complement.
CATGGTTGCCTGGGACTATTCAGAGTGCACGGGCAGTCAATGGAACTGTTTATGGCCAATATCCTGTGTGGCGCCAATGCCGACAATGCCAGCCCTTATGACTTTGCCATGGGCGGGGCAGGGCAGGACTTGTCGCTCCCAGTGGGTGCCGATGGCACCACGATAGCCAGCGGGAATGCTGTGATGGTGGATGCATGTGGCAATTTCAACGGTTACATGACCGACATGACCCGCACTTATGCTGTGGGCGAGTTGCCCGAACTCGCGTTGCGGGCTCATCGCGTGTCGATTGAGATTAACCGTTGCATAGCCCAGGAAGGCAAAGCAGGTGTTGAGGCAAAGCGTCTGTATGAAATCTCGCTGGAGATGGCGCAGCAGGCCGGACTTGATGACTATTTCATGGGACACAGGCAGAAAGCAGGCTTCGTGGGCCACGGCGTGGGCATTGAGGTCAACGAGGCTCCCGTGCTGGCACCTCGCAGCCGCGATGTGCTTGCCGTGGGCAATGTCATCGCTGTCGAGCCTAAATTTGTAATCCCTGGCGTGGGCGCCGTGGGCATCGAGAACACCTATGTCGTGACAGAGTCGGGCATGGAATGCATCACCCTTGCTCCTGAGGCAATCACACCGCTAGTTTGAATTGAGAAATGACATTCGGATCGTTTGAATATATAATGGAACTTGTCGCCACGGCATTCTATGCCATCAGTGGTGTTCGTCTTGCTGCTGCCAAGAAGTTTGACTGGTTTGGGGCATACGTGATAGGTTTCATCACAGCCTTCGGCGGTGGTACCGTGCGCGACGTGTTGCTGGGCGTAGATGCATTCTGGATGGACGACGTGAATTACGTCATCGCCACGGTGATAGGCCTTGCCATTGTGATAATCTTCCGCAAGTGGCTCGTGCGCATTGAGGGCACGTTCTACATCTTTGATGCCTTTGGCCTGGGATTGTTTGTCGATGTGGGCATCTACAAGACTCTCATGATGGGGCACCCCATGTGGATGGCAATCATGATGGGAACCGTCACGGGCGCTATGGGCGGTGTGCTGCGCGACATCTTTATCAACGAGGTGCCGCTGGTGTTCCGCAAGGAGGTTTATGCCACGGCATGCATCATGGGTGGCATCGTCTATTGGGCAGTGGGGCTCATCGACCCGCACCCCATCGTGCCGCAGATGTGTTGCGCCGTGTTTGTGGTGGTGCTGAGGTTCCTCGCGGTGAAGTACAACTGGTCGTTCCCCGCATTGCATTACAGCTATAGCGGTGAGGATGACGAAACTAAAAAAGATAAATCCTAACAAGAAATGAAGATAGATAAGGCAGAAGCTCGCAAGACAACCATACAGTTGCTCAAATATGGAGTGATAGGTGTGTCAAACACGCTCATCACGCTGGTGACATTTTATTTGCTGAACACTTTGGCGGGGTGCACCTATGGAGTTGCTAATGTGATTGGTTACATTCTGGGTGTGATCAACAGTTTCATCTGGAACCGCAACTGGGTGTTCAAGACTCACAACAGCGTGAAGCGTGAGGCGATGCTCTTCGGCATCGGTTTCTTGCTGTGCCTTACTTTGCAAGGTGCGGTGAGCTGGTTCTTGCTTGAAGGCCTAGGCTGGAAAAATATGGACGAAATATCATGGCTCCCCATGAAGAACACCGGGCAAAACATCGTTATGCTCATCGCCATGGTGTCATACACCCTAGCCAACTACATCTACAATCGCGTAGTGACTTTCAGGGAAAAGAAGTAAAACCTTACAACTTAATTTTGCATTTTGCGACATCTGCAACTATTCACCAATTGGGGTGATCTCTCGCAGATCTCGCAGATGACGCAGATTTTTTTGATTAAGGAAGGAAAGAAATTATCCGATATTAAAATCATTTCACTGCAAGGTGGCGGTATTCGACCGCAGTATAGCGTATCGTTATCCCTGTCCTGCCTTCGCTTGCGTTCAGTTAGGAAAGGGTTATGTGCAGAACTGCGGTCTGCGTATCGGCTTCCACCCTCTTTTAGTCCCCGCACTATTCTTCCCCGGTGCCTTATGCTTTGTGCGAAAGAAAGATTTTGGTGAGATATTATGCGCGGGGACTCTGCAAAAAATAGTAGTCACGCGACACCCTCGCGTCAGCAAGAGGCATCTGATTTGTCGGCGGTGATGGTCGGCGTCCTTTTTTCAAGGTCGAGCAGTTGTTGCTTGACTTGGGTGCCGCCTCGGTATCCGCCCAGGCCGTTGCTCGCCACGATGCGGTGACATGGATAGACTATCATCAAGCGGTTGACGTGGCATGCCTGCGCTGCGGCACGGTAGGCCTTGGGACTGCCTGCGCGTTTAGCTAGTTCGGCATAAGGAATTGTCTCGCCGTAGGGGACCTTGAACATTTCATTCCACACTTTCATCGTGAACTCGCTGCCTGTGGTGAAGCAAGGCAAGTCAAACTCACGGCGCTCGCCGGCAAAGTATTGCTGGAGTTGTTGTGTGCAATGCGTTAAGAGCGGGAGAGAGGCTTCGGCAAGGTCGAGATGCGATGATTTGCCCAGTTGCGACAACATCTCTTGTGCATCGTCTTGTGTTGTGATGAGGGCAATGCCACGGGTTGTGCATGCCACGGTGAGCACTCCCACAGGGCTGTCAATGGTGGTGTAGCACAGCTTGCCTTTGTTCACGGGCTCTATGCCCAGTGATGCCGCGCGTTGCATCATGAAGGGGTAGGCCTCGACATAGCTGTTGGCAATAGCACCGTCGAGTATGGCATCCTTGATGGCGTCTTTGATTTGCCCCACCTCGCGTGATGGCGTGAGGCCGAATGTCTCCATCACCTCGGCCCCGTCGATGGGCGGCTGGAAATTGCGCACTCGGTCTTTCTCCTCGATGTCGATGAGTTTGCGTTTCACCAGGTCGAAGTTGTCGCGGAATCGTTTCACCTTTTCTTGGTTCTTTGACGTGATGTCGGCCTTGCACAGAGTCATCAAGTCGTCGATATCGTCGCCGGCGTCAAAGAGCAATCTTCTCACAGCCGAGTCGGTGACGCCATCCTCGACCAGAGCGATGGGGCGCATGTGCAGTCCCACTAGTTTCTTGACATACTTCATGTGCTCGTTGAGCGGAAGGCGCATGCGGCCGAACACTTTGGGCACCATTTTCTCTCCTATGAAGTTGTGATTGTGGAAAGTCCATCCCAGCTGGTTGTCCCAGCGTTTGGTGGCAGGTTTGCCTATGTCGTGCATCACTGCCGCCCAGCGCAGCCACTCGTTGGTCGATGCACCGGCCACGTTGTCGAGCACTTGCATCGTGTGCAGGAAGTTGTCTTTGTGCCCTCGTCCGTGGCTGTTGTCCACGCCCTTGAGCGCGGCGAGTTCGGGGAAGATGAGTTGCAACAGCCCGGTCTCGTCGAGAATCTTGAATCCGCGTGAAGGCTGCGGTGACCGCACGATTTTCATCAGTTCCTCGGCGATGCGCTCGCGTGTGATGATTTTGATGCGCCCGGCATTGCGCTTGATGGCTTGCAGCGTGTCGGGGTAGATGTCAAATTGCAGTTGTGTTGCAAACCTCACGGCCCTCATCATGCGCAACGGATCGTCGCTGAAAGTGATGTCGGGGTCGAGCGGAGTGCGTATGATGCGTCGCTGCAAGTCGCCTATGCCGTCGAATGGATCAAGCAGCTTGCCGTAGGTCGATTTGTTGAGCGAGATAGCCATGGCGTTGATGGTGAAGTCGCGTCGCAGCTGGTCGTCGCGCAGCGTGCCGTCCTCGACGATGGGGTTTCGGCTCTCGCGGCGGTAGCTTTCCTTGCGTGCGCCCACAAATTCAAGCTCAAGCCCCTCGCGTGTTTTCACCTGTGCAGTGCCGTAGGTCTTGAACACAGCCAGCGTGGCCTTGCCTTTGCCCAGTCGTTGTGCCACGGCGCGTGCCACCTCGATGCCGCTGCCCACAGTCACAAAGTCCATGTCCTTGCTCGCGCGTTCCAGAAAGATGTCGCGCACATATCCGCCCACAACGTAACACTCGCGCTGCATCTCATCGGCAACGCTGCCCACGAGGTGAAACACCGGCAATGCCACGTGCGGCTCTATTTTATCTAACTTGATTTCCATATTTATTATTATGGTGCAAAATTACTAAAATAATCTAGAATAATGAAACGATACACTGCTATCGATGGTAGTATTATTAGTAAAAACAGTGCATTTGTCGATTATTTGCTCGGTTAATGATAAAATGTTTGGAAAATATTTTGCACAATTGCCCAACATGTACTACCTTTGCATAGAATTTAGGCCAAATGTCATAGAGTTCAGTTAGACGTTAGATTGAGAAAATCATGATAGGCCTCAAAGTGCGAGTCCTAATTTTAAAATCCAATAATTTTATTTATCATTGAATGCGTGATGTCGTGCACCGTGTGCACCGCGTGTTATGGACTCCAGAAATGAAAGTATTCATTAATTATTATATATGTACAATATTAACGAATTAAATTCCATGAGCGAGGAGCAACTGCGCGATCTCGCGAAATCATTGGGACTAAAAAGAATTAACACTACGCCTGTAGAGAAACTTGTGTTTGACGTGCTTGACCGCCAGGCCGAAATCGAGGCCAAGGGGACAGAAGAAAAACCTGCAAAGCGCGCAAAGAAAGAACCTGCTAAGGCTAAAAGTGAAAAGAAGAGTAAATCTAGTGAAAAGAAAACCCCTGCTGAATCTGATGTAGAGAACAAAGATCAGCAGGCCGAAACTGTTGCCCCCGCTCCTAAAAAACGCGGACGTGCAGCAAAAAAGGATACAACCCAGGCACAACCTCAACAAGAGGTGGTGACCGAGGCACAGGCTCAAGAGACAGCTGTACCTGCCGAGCAACCTAAAAAAACAAAGCAGAAGAAGGCAAAAGAAGAACCTGCAACCGATGCCCCCGCAGCCGAAACCCCCAAGCGTGGACGCACACGCAAGGCAAAGCAGGAAAAGGCACAGCCCGAGGGCGAAGCAGAACCTGCAACTGTGCCCGTTGAAGCACAGGCTCCTGCTGACAAACCTGCGGTTGAGGAGGTTAGTCCTGCCGAAACACCAGTCGAGGAAGAGACACCCCAGCAGGTGCGTCGTGACGTGGGTTTAGGCTCGTTCTTCAACACCGGCAGTGTGCAGACGTTTAAACCTCGCACTCAGCAAGAGCGTGAAGAGGCCGCACGCCGTGCCGAGGAACAGCGCCGCCGTGCTGCCGAAGAAGCAGCCAAGGCTCCTATCATAATCCAGGAACCCAAGGCCGAGAAAGAACAGCAACAGCAAGGCGGTAAGAAAAACAAGAAGAACAAGAAAAACAATAACAACCAGCAGCAACAGCAGCGTGAGATAATGAGCGAAAATCCGTTCGCTAACAATCCTTACAATTTCGAAGGCATTCTCACCGCATCGGGACTGTTGGAGATCATGCCCGACGGCTATGGGTTCTTGCGTTCAAGCGATTATAACTACCTGAATTCGCCCGACGATATCTATGTGGCCCAAGGACAGATCAAGAATTTAGGACTAAAGACAGGAGATGTGATCGAGTGCACCATTCGCCCGCCTCGCGAGGGCGAGAAGTATTTCCCCATGTGCGACGTGCTGGCTATCAATGGACGCACTCCCGAGTTTGTGCGTGACCGCGTGCCCTTCGAGCACCTTGTTCCTCTGTTCCCCGAGGAGAAGTTCGACCTCGTGTCGCACACTCACCCCACATTGTCGCAGCGTGTAGTCGATATGTTTGCCCCCATAGGCAAGGGACAGCGAGGTCTCATCGTGGCTCAACCCAAGACAGGTAAGACATTGCTGCTGAAAGACATCGCTAACGCAATTTCAGAGAATCATCCTGACACCTACATGATTATCCTGCTCATTGACGAGCGTCCCGAGGAGGTTACCGACATGGCTCGCAGCGTGAATGCCGAGGTTATTGCTTCGACATTTGACGAACCCGCCGACCGCCATGTGAAGATAGCCGACCTCGTGTTGAGCAAGGCAAAACGCATGGTGGAGTGCGGTCATGACGTGGTGATCCTGCTCGATTCAATCACTCGCCTGGCACGTGCCTACAACACAATCGCGCCTGCATCGGGTAAGATTCTCTCTGGTGGTGTCGATGCCAACGCCTTGCAGCGTCCCAAGCGATTCTTCGGTGCTGCCCGCAACATTGAGAACGGCGGCAGCCTCACTATCATAGCAACGGCTCTCATCGACACCGGTTCCAAGATGGACGAGGTGATCTTCGAGGAGTTCAAGGGAACAGGCAACATGGAGCTTCAGCTCGACCGCAAGCTCAGCAATAAACGCATCTTCCCGGCAGTAGATGTCATGGCATCAAGCACTCGCCGCGACGACTTGCTTCTCGACAGTGCTACGCTCAACCGCATGTGGATCATGCGCCGCTACTTGAGCGACCGCACCAGCGTGGAGGCAATGGAGTTTATCAAGGAACGTATGGAGCGCACTAGATCCAACGAGGAATTCCTGCTCACAATGCAAGACTAACAACACGGTGGCATGGCACGCATTCTAGGCATAGATTACGGACGACGTCGCACAGGTGTGGCAGTGACCGACCCCTTGCAGATTGTTGCAGGGGCTATAGGGACATTGCCCACACACACTGTGCTTCAGTTCATCAAGGACTATGTGGCAAAGGAGGAAGTGGAGCTCATCGTTGTGGGGCAACCCACCCAGCTCAATGGACAGCCCAGCGAGAGCATGCGCTACATCACTCCTTTTGTCAACACGTTGCGCAAGCAGTTGCCCGAAATGCCTGTGGTGATGTATGACGAGAGATTTACTTCAACCATAGCTCACCAGGCGATGATCGACGGAGGCATGAAGAAAAGTGACCGCCGAGACAAAGGGCGCGTCGATAGCATTGCGGCCACTATTATCCTGAATGATTACTTGTCAAGCAAGAGATAAGAAAAGAATATTTATTAGTTAACTATAAAAACTATATTATTATGGTATTACCTATATATCTTTACGGTCATCCGGTGCTTCGCAAGGTTGCCGAAGAGGTTACTCCCGAATATCCTGCACTGGCCGAACTTATTGCCAACATGAAGGACACCATGTATGCAAGCGATGGCATAGGCATCGCAGCCCCGCAGGTGGGAGTGAGCATAAAGTTGGTGTATATCGATGTTGATGTCTTGGGCGAAGACATGCCCGAGCTCAAGGGTGTGAACATGGTGCTCATTAATCCCGAGGTCACAGTCATTGAGGATGGTAATGTCACTCAACGTGAAGAAGGTTGCTTGAGCCTTCCCGGCATTCACGAGAGCGTGAAACGCACCGAGAAGATTAATCTCAAGTGGACCGACGAGAACTGGGAACAGCATGAGCAGGTTATCGAGGGGTATCTTGCGCGCGTGGTGCAGCACGAGTGCGATCACCTGGACGGCAAGGTGTTCATCGACCATGTTTCGCCCATTCGCAAGCAGCTCAACCGTTCAAAACTCAACAATATCATCAAGGGAAATGTGCGTTGTCACTACCGTACACGCGGGTTCAAACCACTCAAAAAATAAAAAAGTAAGGGATGTCTCACGACAGCCCTCACAAACCTTAAATCTAATACCATGAAAAACACACGTACAAATGTATAAAGATTTTATGTATTGACAAAACTATTCATTGAATATTTATTTATAATTAACATATTTTAAAGAAAAACGCGGGAAAATGGGAGAATCTAACAATATTGATCCGAATAATAGTGCTGGTCAAAAACATAATGTCGTGAGGACATTTACACGCCTGAACATTCTTGTGGCTTCGCTGTGCGTTATTGTAAATGTGATTGTCACATTGTTTTTGTGTAATTTCTATTTGGGTACCCTTGAGTTTATGCAAGAAGCATATCTTGCGGCTCCTGTGAAGATGTGGGTTGCTAAAACCTTCGTTCCCATATTTGTTTCTGTGTTTGTTAGCGCGGTTATTATTTTGATTGCTTATCTTGTATTCAAGAAAGCTGTGAATGTAAAAGGGCTGTTGCTATTGAATTTGGTAATAGCAATGGCAATTACGCTAACTGACCGGTTGATTCATTTTTTTCAGTATGGATTCATCTGAAGTGTGTGTCAAAGTTCTGCCAGTCGAGCTGCAATTTCTGGATTGCCAGTTGTAGGGTAGTGAAATCGGCGGGAGAGAAGTGGAAGTGGCTACTTGTGGGTAAGGTGATTGCTGTGGCGCAGGCGAGGCGTTGCTGCAGCATAGTGAGACTTTTGGGGGAAACAAGTTCGTCGTGTTGGCAATGGATAGCGAGCACGGGGACTGTGATTGATGGCAACTGATGCTTGGTGATGGATATAAGTCTAAACAGGTCGGCAATGCGTGGCAGCCATGAGGCATATTGCCACCAGTTACCTTGTTCCACTCCCATTTTGTCAATCATCGACAACACGTCGGGCGAGGTTGTCTTGACCTTAAACCCTATCTTGATGTTGTTTGTGATGGCTTTACATGTAACATTGACTTTGAGAGGGGTAGCTATAGCAATAACTGCCTTTATCTTTTCACTGCATCGCGCACTCTCATTGAGCATTAGCAATGCGCCCATAGAACGTCCTAATAAAATGATGTGTTCGTAGTTGCTCCTGAGCTTATCAGTTGCCTGTGAGACAGCTTCCTGCCATTGCGACAACGAAGCTCCGGCAAAGTCCTTCATGCTTCCGCCGTGCCCGGGAAGGGTGATTGCAGCAGTAGAATAGCCAAGTCGTTCAAACGCAGGAACGAACTCGTTCATGGCGTGAGCTGCCTCTGCAATGCCGTGAACCATCAGCACAACAGTCGAGGCACCTGTCACGTTGTTCACTATGGTGTTACTGCTTGTCATTTTTTGAAAAATGTCTGCACAGGTGGGTGATGGGGCAGTTGAGGCAGTCGGGGCGCTGTGACTTGCACACGTAGCGGCCGTGGAGCAGGAGCCAGTGGTGGACCTTGTAGCGCAGGTGCTCGGGGATGTGGCGCGTGAGGGCCTTTTCTACTTCGAGCGGAGTCTTGCCGTTGGCCAGACCTAGGCGGTTTGACACACGGAACACATGTGTGTCAACGGCGATAGCTGCCTTTCCGAAGACCACGCCCATTATCACGTTGGCAGTCTTGCGACCCACGCCGGGCAACAGGGTGAGCTCGTCCATAGTTGAGGGGACGGTGCTGTTGAACTTATCTACCAGTATTGCCGCCATAGCTTGCAGGTGAGCCGCCTTGCTGTTAGGGTAGGAAACGCTCTTTACATATTCAAGTATGTCCTCGACGCTTGCGGCCGCCATAACCTCGGGCGTGGGATAGGCGGCAAAGAGCGCAGGGGTGACCTGATTCACACGCTTGTCGGTACACTGCGCCGAGAGCATGACCGCTACTAGTGTTTCAAATGGGTTGGAGAAATTTAGCTCGCTCTCGGGATTTGGGTTTGCTGATGCAAAATGGTCGAGCACCGCTTGGTATCGTTCTTTGATAGTCATTTGTCAAAATCTTACAAAAATGGCACATGCCCCGTTGGTTGGGAAATGTGCCATCGCATTGTATTGCTAACTTGATTAATGTGCGCTCTTGAACTCGTCGAGGAAGCGTGCGTCGTTCTCGCTGAACATGCGCAGATCCTTGACCATGTACTTGAGGTTAGTGATGCGCTCAACGCCCAGACCGAATGCATAGCCGGTGTAAACACTGCTGTCGATGCCGCTTGCCTCGAGCACTGCGGGATCAACCATGCCGCAACCCAGAATCTCTACCCAGCCGGTGTGCTTGCAGAATCCACAGCCCTCACCGCCGCACAGCATACAAGAAACGTCCATCTCGGCACTAGGTTCGGTGAACGGGAAGTAACTGGGACGCAGACGAATCTGTGTTTCGGGACCGAAGAGCTCTTTGGCAAAGTTGAGAAGCACTTGCTTTAGGTCGGCAAAGGTCACGTTCTTATCGATGTAGAGACCCTCAATCTGGTGGAAGAAGCAGTGAGCACGCGCGGTGATTGCCTCGTTGCGGTAAACGCGACCGGGGCAAATGATGCGGATGGGCGGCTGCTTGCGCTCCATGGTGCGCACCTGTACTGAACTGGTGTGGCTACGCAACACGATGTTACGCTTCACGTCTTCCTTGTTCTGCTCGATGAAGAAGGTGTCCTGCATGTCGCGTGCAGGGTGGTCGGCAGCAAAGTTGAGTGCGCTGAACACGTGCCAGTCGTCCTCAACCTCGGGACCATCGGCAAGGGTGAAGCCCAGGCGAGAGAAGATGTCGATGATTTGCTTGCGCACCACCGAGATGGGGTGGCGAGTACCCAGCTCGGCAGGGAATGCCGGGCGGGTGATGTCGATTTTGTTCTTTTCCTTTTCCTGTCCCTTGAAGGTTTCCTTTAGAGCATTGATGTTGTTGGTAGCAAGATTCTTGAGCTCGTTGAGCTTCTGTCCCAGTTCTTTCTTCTGCTCGGGCGGAACGGTGCGGAAATCGGTGAACAGTGCTGTGATTTCACCTTTTTTGCTCAGATACTTGATGCGCAGAGCTTCAAGTTCCTCTTCGTTGGCGGCATGCAATGCTGCAAGATCCGTTTTGAGTTTCTTTATTTTTTCAAATATCATAGTCTGTATATGTTTATATTTGCAAAGGTACAAAAAATAAAGCAAAGTGCAAGGATATTTTTTGCATTATTTCATGCGCGTAATGTTTGTGCGATTAAATTTTGGTAATTACGGCAACATTTGATAATTTTGTAGTCTGTATGCAAGGTCAGGAATTCATATCGCGTGTTGATGGTTACATCTGGTCGAATGCGTTGTTCGTGAGCGGCGGTCGGCCCGTGCTTGTGACATTGAGTGGTGGCGCCGACTCGGTGGCTCTGCTCAGGGTGCTCGTGGCGTTGGGCTATGAGTGCATCGCTGCGCATTGCAATTTCCACCTGCGTGGCGAGGAGAGCGACCGCGACGAGCGGTTTGCCGTGTCGCTGTGCCGGTTGCTGGGCGTCAGGCTGGTGGTAAAGCACATGGACGTCGAGGCACGCCAGCGTGAGCGTGGCATCTCGGTCGAGATGGCATGCCGTGAGCTGAGGTATGAGTGGTTTGCGGCAATGGCTTCCGAATTTGGCTGCCAGGCCATAGCCGTTGCCCATCATGCCGACGACAACGTGGAGACCTTTTTCCTCAACGCCCTGCGCGGCACAGGCATAGCGGGCCTTGCCGGGATGAAGCCGCGCAACGGCAATATCGTGCGTCCGTTGCTGGGCGTGACCCGCAGCGAGATAGAGGAGTATCTCAACGAACTGGGGCAGCCGTATGTCGTTGACAGCACAAATCTCGAGAATGACTACAAGCGCAACCGCGTGCGCAATGTGATTGTGCCCGTTATTGAGCGAGAGTTCCCCGGAGCCCGCAAGACGCTCCAGTCAACGGTTGAGCACACGAGGGAATGTGCTGACCTGTATCGAGACTTGCTTGGAGACTTGAAGTCGAGGCTAGGCATTGCTGATGGTGCCGAGTGCAGGGTTGGCGTGAAGGAGCTCTTGGCAGTTAAGACAAGCAACATGGCATTGCTCGTCCACGACTTGCTGGACAGTTATGGGGTAAGCCATGAACAGAGCGAATATATAGCCGAAATACTCTCTTCCAAAAGTATGAAAGGGCAGAAAATCCATACATCAAGTCATACTTTAAGCATAAGGGAGCAATATGTTATAATAGAAAAGAATAGCATTGGGATAAATGACCAAATACAGGTTGATTTCAGCGCGCTTCATGGAGTTAAAGAAATACTTGAAGTGAACACTGCGCCAACCAAGCCTTTCGCACCCAAGATGTGCGACGGGAAGGGTTCTGTCGCATTGCACAAGGATGTGATCAAATGCGAGAATGTCGTTCTGCGCCATTGGCGTGAAGGCGATCGCATGCGTCCGTTCGGGATGCGTGGCACCAGGCTGGTGAGCGACATGTTCTCCGATGCAAAGTATGGCCCCGTCGCTAGGCGTGCGGCATGGCTGCTTGATGTGGATGGTGAGATTGTTTGGGTGCTAGGATTGCGGTCGGGAAATTCCTTCAAGGTTGATGTGGGTTCCACTGACTACATTCTGGTCAATACTAAAAAATAAGAGCACCATGAGTCACGGTGCTCTTGTTGTGTATAGTAATGCTTTTAATTGTCTTGATGTTCCTGCTTATTTGTTGAACAGCAGGTTGGCCAGTGTTTCGGAGTCGGCATCGGGCGATGACATGATTTTCGCGATAACTTTCTCAATACGTTTCAAGCTTGCCTCGTTCTTGGCAAGCACGGTGTTGTCACGTCCAAGCACATAGAACACGGGAAGGGTGGGGAGGTCGTAACTTCCGCCGTCGTTAATGCTTTGCGACTTATTCCACCCGTTGGTCACCCATGCGGGCATTTGTGTTTTCTTCCACTGCTTTTCGTTGGCCATGGGATTAATGGCAACCACTCTCACGATACCTGTTTCTACTGCTTGCTTGATGGCCGCGCTGGCTTGCAGGTTTTCCTTGACCTTGGCGCATGCGTCGCAGTCGGGGTCGTTGAAATACAGCAGTGTGAAACGTTTGTCATTATTTAGCAAGTTTTCCTTTTCTCCTTTGTCTGTGATGTAGTCAATGTCGTTTGCGGTTTTTCCTATGCGGTTCTTCATTGCGCTTTCGAGCAAGGCTTTGGGGCGCATTTTCTCGTTGTTGCTCAGCACGAACGATTCGGTTGCGTGTTTGAGCACTGCCATATAGACGTCCTCGTTGTGAAGGCTGTCGGTGGGGTCGCTCAGGCGGTTAAGGACCATGTCGAGGGCTTTGCGGTAGCTCTTGGGGTTGGTGCTCATCACCTGCATTGTTTGTTCTACAATGAGCATCGCGTTGTCGCGAGGCATCTTCTGTGTCTGCTCGATAAGTTTCATGAACTTGTCGGGGTCTAGCCCGAAAAATTGCTCTTGTGCCGGCGCTGTGAATGCGGCTCCGATAGCTAATGCTATTGCTAAAATAAATTTTTTCATCTTTTTTACGTGTTAAAGTCTTGCAAAGGTAAGCAACTTTGAGTATTTTTGCAATTAATAGACGCAAAAGAAATGAAAAAGATAACTAAAACCAATGCAGCGCGCCTGCTCGACAGGGCCAAAGTGACCTACGAACTCATCCCCTACGAGGTGGATGAGAGCGATTTGGCCGCGGGCCATGTGGCTGACCAGCTGGGCGAAGACATACATTGCGTGTTCAAGACCCTGGTGCTCCATGGCGAGCGCACGGGGCATTTCGTGTGTGTGATACCGGGATGTGACGAGGTGGACCTCAAAAAGGCCGCAAAGGTGTCGGGCAACAAGAAAGTTGACCTGATAGCGATGAAAGACCTGCTGGCGACCACCGGCTACATACGCGGCGGTTGCTCGCCCGTGGGCATGAAGAAACCGTTTCCCACGTTTTTCCACACCACGTGCAATGACTTTGAACACATCTATGTGAGTGCTGGCATGCGCGGCTTGCAATTTAAAGTCAATCCTGGCGACCTTGTGAAGTTTGTGGGTGCCCAGGTGGTTGACATAACATCTGACAAAACTGACGATAATGAGTAATACGTTTGGCAACATATTGAGGCTTACCACCTTTGGCGAGTCTCATGGCATCGCAATAGGCGGCGTGCTCGACGGCATGCCGGCCGGTGTCGCTATCGACATGGACGAGGTGCAGCGTGTTGTGGACCGCCGCCGCCCGGGGCAATCGGCCATGACGACTTCGCGCAGCGAGGACGACAGGGTTGAGATTCTTTCGGGTGTCTTCGATGGCGTCACGCTGGGCACGCCCATAGGTTTCGTAATCCGCAACAAGGATCATCATTCGGCCGATTACAGCGAGATCAAGGAATGCTATCGCCCGTCGCATGCCGACTATACCTACGACGCGAAATACGGCATTCGTGATTACCGTGGCGGAGGGCGCTCGTCGGCACGCGAAACTGCTGCCCGTGTGGTGGGCGGGGCGATTGCCATGCAGGCGTTGAAGCAATTAGGCATTACAGTCACAGCATATACTTCTCAAATAGGGACTGTGTTGCTGGGCGCATCAAAAAAGGTTGATTTGTCAAATATTGACAGTAATACTGTTCGCTGCCCCGATGCCGATACTGCTGCCTTGATGGAGGCTGAGGTGATGGCGGCGCGTGCTGCCGGCGACTCGCTGGGCGGCTGTGTCTCTTGTGTGGTCAACGGGGTTCCTGCGGGGCTGGGCGAACCGGTTTTCGGCAAGCTGCATGCCCAGCTGGGCGCGGCGATGCTGGGCATTAATGCGGCTAAAGGCTTTGAGTATGGCGACGGATTTGCGTTTGCTGGTGCTCGCGGCAGTGAAGTGATGGACCGCTTCACTTCGTGCGACGGCACGGTCACCACGCTCGACAACCACTCGGGAGGCATTCAGGGCGGCATCTCCAACGGTGCTCCCATCACGTTCAGAGTGGCGTTTAAGCCAGTGGCTACGCTGATGCGCGACATTGAGACTATCGACCGCAACGGCAATCCTGTCACACTGCATCCGCATGGCCGTCACGACCCCTGCGTCGTGCCTCGCGCTGTGCCCATTGTGGAGGCGATGGCGGCGCTTGTGATGCTTGATAATGTGCTTATGGCACGCACGTCGAGGCTGTGATGCGCAAAGGGTACTCGGAGTTTCTGGCCGAAAGGTTTGACGGCAAGGTGCAGAAGATTGCCGTGAATGCCGGATTCTCATGCCCTAACCGTGACGGCACCGTGGGGCGTGGCGGGTGCACATACTGCACCAACGAGGCATTCAATCCTCGATACTGCGATGCCCGGCTCACTGTTGCCGAGCAACTGGAACGTGGAAAGGCATTTTTCGCCCGCAAGTACCCGAGCATGAACTACCTGGCATATTTCCAGGCATACAGTAACACTCATGCCGGCGTCGATAGATTGCGAGAACTGTATAACGAGGCCCTTGCCGTGGATGGAGTGGTGGGCATCGTCATAGCTACTCGCCCCGACTGCTTGGGCGATGAAGTTGTGGAGCTGCTGTCGGAGTTGGCTGCGCGCACACGGCTCATCGTCGAATTGGGTGTAGAGACGATGCATGACGTCACCTTGCGCAAGGTGAATCGTTGTCATGATTGGACAACTGCCCGCAATGCAATTGTGAGCCTTGCCGAGCGCGGTATTGCCGTGGGTGTCCACTTGATACTAGGGCTGCCGGGCGAGGACGTGTCGATGATGGAGCGCACGGTGAGAACCGTCGCGGCATTGCCGGTGACGGTTCTCAAATTCCATCAGATGCAAGTCCTCAAAGGCACGAGGCTTGCCCGCCAATGGCAGGCAGGAGAGGTGGAGCTGATGCAGTGGACTGCACAGGAATATGCGTCGTTGTGCGCACGGCTGTTGAGGCTTTTGCCATCGCATGTCGTTGTAGAGCGTTTTGTGTCGCAGTCGCCGCCGTCGATGCTGCTGTCGCCACGGTGGAACTTGAAACCGGGTGAGTTTGCCCAGTTGCTAGAATCAAAAATGAATGAGTTATGAAGAAATATATATTAGCCTTGGTGCTTATTGCAATATCCATAAACTTGTCGGCAAGAGACAAGTTCAATGCTAGCTGGCAACATGCGATTCTTGCTGCTGTTGACAGTTTTCCTGAACGTGGCGGTTACTATACGGGCGGTCGCCCCAACGCCGTGTTCGGCAAGACTACGATGCAGGGGCTTCACGATGCGTTCAAGATGGGCGAGAGCGATAAGCGCCCGCAGTTCGACCCCCAGCAGGCACAACCGTCGTTCTGTTCTAGCGCGACCTATGCCGTGCTTGTTAAGGCCTTGCTGCTGTGGGACACGCGTGGCGTGATTGGGCGTGAGGCATGGGTGAACATGAAGCCCTATGTGGGTATCAAAGATGCCCTCAACCCCGACGGGATAGGCCAGGATGACGGTGTGGGTGTGTGGGGCCGCGCCAATGCCAATGGCCCGGGTTTGGGTGTTCTTATCGCGGAACTGGGTGCAGGCTACAATTTCACTGCTTATCGAGGAGCTAAGAGCCAGCGCAACAAAGAGACTCCGGGCGAGGTTTATATGAGCGACGAACAATGGTGCTTGCAGGACGTGTGGAGTCGTGCTCGGCCTGGCGACCTGATGAAAATATTCTGGAACCGCAATGAGAGCCGCGGACGCGACAGCGGCGCTATCATAGGTTGCAACGATGACAAGGATGCCGACCAGGAGGCTGGGCACAGCGTCATCTTCATGGGTTGTGAGGGCGACACTGTGGCCTACTGGAGCAGTAATGGCCCGGGAAAGAACCCCGAGACGCTGGGCTACGGCATGGGGCGTTGTCATAAAACGGCAATTCAACGCGTGGTTTTCACACGCATCACGCATCCAGAGAAGTTCAACAATGCTCGTAGCATTAGCCCCACAAGCGTTAACCAGTATCTCTACGACCTCAACGGACGTCGTCACAGCAATACAAAGGAACTCAAGAAACAACTGAAAATTAAAAAGTAATAAACATGATAAAAGAATATAGCAAAACGTTCTACATGAGCGCGGGCGAGTGCAACCCGCAGGGCGAGATGCCCGTGTCGCTGCTCGTGTCTCGACTCATCGAGATTGCCACGCTGCATGCCAACTCGTGGGGTGTGGGATTTGACCGCCTCATCAGCGATAACCATGCGTGGGTGCTGTCGCGTGTCACTACCGAGATGAAGCGTTATCCCCGTGCTGGCGAAGATTATGAAATCATCACGTGGATTGAGGACTATAACCGTCACTTCTCGCAGCGCAACATGGAGATACGCAGCGCAACCACAGGCGAGGTGCTAGGGTTTGCCCGCACCATCTGGATGGTCATCGACCTTGCCGCACGCACGGGTGTGGACATCTCACAGTTGAGTTACATTAGCAGCAACGTGTCGCCCCGCGAGTGCCCCATCGAGCCCCAGTCGAGGTTGCGTCCTGTGGCCGATGCTACGCGCACGACAGAACATACATTTGGCTACACCGACTGCGACTTCAATCGCCATGTCAACACAGTGCGATATCTAGAATTACTGATGAACCAATTCAGTTTGTCGCATTACGACAATAACTTTATTGCTCGCATGGAGATGGCGTTTGTCAAGGAAACCCACTATGGGGCAACTGCTCAAGTGCTCATCAACGATAGCGATGAAGCCGATACTAGGTTCTCTATCAATGTAGAGGACACTGACCGTGTGCGTTGTCGCTTCACATGGAAACAAAGATAAATCAATCAATAAAAAAAACGAAAAGAAATGAAAGAATCAAAGTATGCAGGAACGCAGACCGAGAAGAACCTCGAGGCTGCTTTTGCCGGTGAGAGCCAGGCACGTAACAAGTACACCTATTTCGCTGAAATAGCTAAACAAGAAGGCATGGAGCAAATAGCAGAGCTCTTCCTCAAGACTGCCGACAATGAGAAGGAGCATGCTAAACTGTGGTTCAAGGAACTCAATGGGCTGGGCGACACCGCCGAGAATCTGGGTGCCGCAGCCGATGGCGAGAATTATGAATGGACCGACATGTACGAAGGCTTTGCCAAGACTGCCGAGGAAGAAGGTTTCAAGGCCCTGGCTGCCAAGTTCCGCATGGTTGCAGCCATTGAGAAACGCCACGAGGAGCGTTACCGCGCGCTGCTCCTGAATGTTGAGACTGCTGCCGTGTTCGAGAAGAGCGAGGTTAAGGTGTGGGAATGCCGCAACTGTGGTCACATCGTGGTTGGCACCAAGGCACCAAAGGCTTGCGCCGTGTGCCTCTATCCCCAGTCTTACTTCGAAGTTCACGCAGACAACTTCTGATTTAGCTCTACATTGTTATGCATGACATAATCTTTTGGGGGTTAGGGCTTGACGCGTGGATTACCGTGGCTACGCTTGTGGGCGTGTTCATGACATTGCTATTCACCGACACCAAGGCACATGTGGCGTTTTTCTGCGCTATAGCAGTGCTTAGTGTCACTGGCGTGCTCACTATCGAAGAAGCTTTTGTGGGTTTTGACACGTCAAGCATCATTACTGTGGGACTTTTGTTCCTTGTTATTGCCGGACTGCGTCACACTGGTGCGCTCGAGTGGATGGTGAGTCACCTGATGGGTCAGCCCAAGAATCATTCTCATGCCATCATACGCATGATGCTTCCCGTGGGATTTCTCAGCTCATTCATGAGCAATACCGGCACTACCGCGTTGTTCCAGGATGTAATTAAGAAGTGGGCCGAGAAACTGGGCATGGCACCGTCAAAGCTGCTCATACCGCTGGGTTATGCAGCCTCACTGGGCGGACTGCTCACGCTCATAGGCACACCGCCCAACCTCATCATTGCAGGCATCTATGCCAAGGAAACAGGCAACACGATGAACACGTTTGCCCCGTTCCCAGTGGCAATTTGCTGTCTTTTGGCAAGTGTGGCGATAGTTATATTGTTGCGCAAATGGCTTCCTGAACGAGTTGCGCCAGCAAGTCAAGCCGATGATCAGACCGATAACCTTGCCAATGCCAAGGCAAGCGGAAAGACCTACTTGAGCATCGGCATCATGATTTCGGTGCTGCTGCTGTCGGCACTCAACGTGTTGAGTTTGCCTGTGTGCTGTATCCTTGCAGGAATCATTATGGTACTCACCAAGTGCTGCACAAGCGACCAGGCAGTGAAAGAGATTGACTGGACCATTCTCATCGTGTTTGTGGGCAGTGTGAGCATAGGCGCGGCAATCCACAAGACGGGTATCGATGAGGTGATACTGGACGGCATCTTTGCTTGCTGTGGAAAAGACCCGCTGATGGTGCTCATAATGTTGTGCGTCACAGCATCAATTACCACTGAGTTTATCAGCGACACTGCTTGTGCCGCAATGTTTTGCCCCATCGCATGGCATGCTTCGCAATCA
This sequence comes from Sodaliphilus sp., assembly GCF_045598405.1. NCBI lineage: Bacteria > Pseudomonadati > Bacteroidota > Bacteroidia > Bacteroidales > Muribaculaceae > Sodaliphilus > Sodaliphilus sp. The sequence goes on along the minus strand of NZ_JAZLLZ010000061.1, from coordinate 6,985 downwards.
CTAGGCGTGGACTCCTTGCCTTTTATGATTGCCTTGATGATGGCAGTTTCCAACAACTATGCCACACCCATAGCAACGCCCCCCAACACGCTTGTATTTGCCTCGGGCGGATATAAGTTTGCCGACTTCGCCCGCCTGGGCATCATTCTCAAGGTCGTGAACCTTATCATCGCCATCTCAATGGCTATGCTGTTCTATCCCTTGAAATGATAGTTGCCATATATGAAAAAAAGTGGTATGCTTGGACTTTAAGCATACCACTTTTTTTAGGAGATTACCCCATTGGTGTATAGTTACCCAGTGGCTCATTTTAGTTAAAAATGCATTTACTCACTTGTTTTGACCTCGAAACAGATGAAAAGTTAAGAAAAATGATTATCTTTGCACGCAAGTGCGAGAAAGACAAACGTTCGCCACTCGAACAAACTATAGCTAGCATGGGACAATTAGCATTCCTAGATCTCTTCCTTAGGGCATACGTTTAGGTGTCCATTCCTGTTGATAAATATGAGAACACTCTAAAAAAGTAAACGATTATGTGCAAGTATAAAGACACCAATATAGGAATAAAAAACTCAACTTCACAGAGAAGCGAGGCATGATGGTGGTTTACCTTACCGATGGCCGTGTGGTGATGGTTCCCGTTAACTATTTCCGCGACATTAAGCACATGTCCGTTAAAGAGCGCTCAAAATGGTATATTCTTGATGACCAGTATTTCACGTTCGAAAATATGTCACGCGTATATTCTGTAAAGGACGTACTTAATTATAATATGATTCAACGGTAACACTGGCCCGCTTGACACCCAGCACGAGCGTATTCTAATGGGGGCAAGTTTTTTGTTGACTAAAATATTATTAGGTGTTTGGTATTTTTACACAGAAAGAAGTCCCGTATCCGGGTTTTGACTTGACCTCAATCTTTCCTTTGTGTAGAGTGATTATTTTTTGAGCTAGTGCCATGCCTATGCCGTGTCCTCTCTGTCCAGTGGCGGTTCCTCGGTAAAAGAGCTGGAAGATGTTGCGTTGTTCTTCGGTTGTCATGCCTTTGCCCGAGTCGGAGAGGGTGATGCATATACCATTTTCTATTGTGGTAATCAGAATATTAGATGTCTTGTTGCTAGAGTATTTACAATTGTTCTCTATCAGATTTTTCAGTGCTATGTTCATCAAGTATTCATTAGCATTGATAGTGAAATCGGCGTCGGCATCAATGGCATCCTCATCAAAGGAGATGTTGACCGTATAGTCGGGATGAGCATGTAGCAACTGCTCGCGGGAATCGAGCAGGAGTTCGTCAATGCGGAGCAGTTCCATTGTAATGCCATGTGCGCCATAATCAGCTTTGGCGAGGTTGAGTAGGCCGTCTATGAGTAGCGTCATGCGGTGAGCATCGTCAAGGCTTCGCATGAGTGATTGCTGATATTGCTCGGGCGTGCGTTCGCGTGAAAGAGCAAGGTCCAGTTCTGCCGTGATAGCAGCAAGGGGAGTGCGAAGTTCGTGCGAGACATTGCTGACAAACATCCTTTGCGAACTCAGTGCATGCTCTATGGGACGAATGGTGATATTGGCAAGATAATATCCCACGGCAAGCATGAATAGGATACTGACAAGGAAGATGCATGTGAGCAAAACAAGTAGCGAGTGCATATTAGCCTCTCCACTGCCATCGTAAGCGGCTGCTGTGATAACATATTTCTCGTTATACAGCACCCCAATCGCTTGATATCCATTACCAACGCTGATATCAATCTCTCCCTTATGGCTTATCTCGTCAATCATTTCGGGCGTTTCCTTCACAATATCATGCTCAGCAGCGTCGTGGTATAGCATCTGGAAGTCTCGTGTATAAACTGCCACCTCCACCTCATTGATAAACTGCGTGTTGTTGAGATAGATGTGTTGCATCGTCTCGGCATCCACTCGGTTTTCAAGGAAAAGATTTGCCTTGGTAATGGCTTCAGAGCGCAGGGTGTTGCAGAATGTGGCACGACGTGCGCCATCACTCATTACATAGATGATAATGAGTGCCACCACCATCACAGCCGACATTACCGCTGTGTATTTGAGTGTGAGGAGTATGCGCCTGTTATTCATCGTTAAGCATGAAACCTATGCCAGGTTTTGTTTTTATCAGTTTTACGGAGAAGTCACGGTCCACTTTTCGACGCAAGTAGTTGATATATACGTCAATGAAGTTAGTGCCTGTATCGAAATGTGTGTGCCAAACTTTCTCTTGAATATCTGCGCGGCTGACAACCTTATCGGCGTTCTCCATCAAGTATTGCAATAGGGCAAACTCCTTTGGGGTAAGCCTTATCTGTCGGCCATTGCGTGAGCATTCGTGTCGGTCGATGTCTAGCAGGCATCCTCCATACTCCAGCACTCTTTTCTCTGAGGCATGAGGTTGATTCTGCACACACCTCCTTTTTAGCAGCACGGCTATGCGTGCCAGCAGTTCGCGAAAGTCAAAAGGTTTCGTCATGTAGTCATCAGCCCCAGCGTCGAAACCTTCTAGCTTGTCGTCAGTGGTTCCGAGAGCAGTAAGCATCAAAATAGGAATCTGGGGGTGTTCGGTATGTATGCACTTACAAAGTTCTATACCGTTCATTCCAGGAAGAATGATGTCGCTAATAACAAGATTTATATGCTTGTTTTCGCTTTTCAATAAACGCAACGCCATCTCTGCATCATAGGCTAATAGCACTTGATGCCCAGCTTCCTCTATGCCCGTCTGGAGCAACGAGGCAAGTCGATGATCGTCTTCTATGATTAATATGGTACACATTATGGGTGCAAAGTTATCCTTTTTTTGTCAATTATGAACCTGATGTGTTATTAAAAAATCATTAGAATTTGCTCTAATGGTTTTCTAATAACGTTCTAATCATTCTCTAACAGTGTTTCTTGGTGCATCTTTGTAATTTTGCCCCCGATTTCAAGAAACTGATTGTTAAACCATTTAGAAAAGAAAATGATGAAGAACCTTTTCAATTTCAGGAAGAGCTCTATGACAAGGGCTGTTTACAATAGCGAGTATGCACACTTTGCATCTCGCCAGACACTGAACTACGTATATGGAGAATTGTCAAGCCACAAGCATGGCTTGAGCGAGCGCGAGGTGGAACGCCGCAAGCGCAAGTATGGCGACAACGTTGTCGTGCACGAGCAACGCACTAATCCCATGAAGCTGTTTGCTTCGGCATTTATCAACCCATTTATAGGTGTGCTCACAATTCTCGTGGTCATATCCTTTATTCTCGATGTTGTGCTGGCTGAACCTGGCGAGCAAGACTGGACTACAATTATCATAATATCTACCATGGTAGTGTTCTCTGCTATATTGCGATTTGTTCAAGAACTTAAGGCCGGTCGTTCAAGTGATGCACTGCTCAAAATGGTAAAGAACACTTGCTATGTGGTGCGCACTAATGCCCGCAATGGCGAAATTCCGGTTGAGGAGCTTGTGCCAGGCGACATCGTGGTTCTCAGTGCCGGCGACATGATACCGGCCGACATGCGCATTGTCAAGGCCAAGGATTTCTTTGTGAGCCAGTCGTCGCTCACCGGCGAGAGCGAGGGGATAGAGAAGCGACCCGAGTGTAACACTAGCGAGGGTAGTGTGGTCGACCTTGATAACCTCGTGTTTATGGGTTCTACAGTGATAAGTGGAACTGCACAGGGCATTGTGTATGCCACTGGTAACCAGACCTATCTAGGCTCAATAGCCAAGAGCATTGCCGGCCATCGTGCCGAGACTGCATTTGACAAAGGCATCACCAAGGTGTCATTACTACTCATACGCTTCATGCTCATCATGGTGCCGTTTGTATTCATGGTAAACGGCTTCACTAAAGGTGACTGGCTCGAGGCTTTCATCTTTGCCGTGAGCGTGGCTGTGGGATTGACTCCCGAGATGCTGCCCATGATTGTGACTGCCAATCTTGCCAAGGGAGCGGTGAAAATGTCGAAGAAGAAGGTCATAGTGAAGGATCTGAATGCGATTCAGAACTTTGGTGCCATGAATATTCTCTGTACCGACAAGACGGGCACGCTCACTCGCGATAAAGTGGTGCTGGTGAAGTATATCAATGCTGATGGTAGCGAGGACTCGACACGCCGAATCCTGCGTCACGCATTCTTCAACAGTTATTTTTCTACCGGTTTGAAGAATCTCATGGACAAGGCTATCGTGGAACATGTAAATGAGAGAGGAAAGCCCCTGGATGTGGTAATCGGTGACTATAAGAAGATTGACGAGATTCCTTTTGACTTTAACCGTCGTCGCATGTCGGTTGTGCTTGAGGGTAAAGATGGCAAGCGACAGATTATCACCAAGGGTGCAGTGGAGGAAATGATCCGTATATGCTCACATTGCGAACTTGATGGGAAGGTTATTCCCATGACAGGTAATATGATTACCATGGCCATGAATATTGTTCATGAGATGAACAGCCAGGGCATGAGAGTGCTTGCAGTAGCTCACAAGTCATATCTTGACAAGGCGGGTGAATTTGGCGTGACTGACGAAGATGATATGGTACTCATAGGTTATCTTGCCTTCCTCGATCCTCCCAAAGAGTCGGCAGGCGAGGCCATTAGATTGCTTCATGAGGCTGGGGTAGAAGTGAAGGTGCTTAGCGGCGACAATGCTGCGGTTGTGAGCACTATAGCAGAGCAAGTGGGTATAGATACTACGCATTGGACCGTGGGCGATGACTTTGATAAGATGAGCGATGAGGATAAACGTGTAACCGTGAGAGAATGTAGCATCTTTGCAAAGCTCACTCCGCACCAGAAGACGGAGATAATCGCACTACTGCAAGAGCAGGACAACACTGTGGGCTTTCTGGGCGATGGCATCAATGATGCTGCTGCGTTGCGACAATCAGACATTGGCATCTCGGTAGATACCGCTGTTGACATTGCCAAGGAGAGCGCCGACATCATCCTCTTGGAGAAAGACTTGATGGTATTAGAACAAGGTGTATTGGCTGGTCGCGAAACATTCGGCAACATCATCAAGTATGTTAAGATGACTGCATCAAGCAACTTCGGCAATATGTTCTCAGTTCTTACCGCCTCTGCATTCCTACCGTTCCTGCCAATGCTCTCAATCCATCTGCTCATCCAGAACCTGCTCTATGACATCTCGCAGACAGCCATTCCGTTTGACAAAATGGATAAGGAGTTCCTGTTGAAGCCACGCCGTTGGGACAGCAGCGACATTGCCCGCTTTATGATTTTCATAGGTCCTATCTCCAGCATCTTTGACATTGCCACATATTTGCTCATGTGGTACGTTTTCGGATGTCAGAGTCCTGAAGCGCAGACGTTGTTTCAAAGTGGATGGTTCATTGAAGGACTACTATCGCAGACTCTCATTGTTCACATGATTCGCACTCGTCGCATACCATTCATACAGAGTAATGCTGCATGGCCATTGATGCTCATGACCTTCGCCATCATGGCTATAGGCATTGCAATCCCATTCACATCGTTTGGCTCTTACATAGGTCTCATGCCTCTACCACTGAGCTACTTCCCATGGCTCATTGCAATCCTGCTTAGCTATTGCGTGCTGACCCAGGGTATCAAGATGTGGTACATACGCAAGTTTGGCAAATGGTTGTAAATAAAAAGCAATATAATGACAAGGATATTTATAATAGTGATGGTCGCTCTGGCGATGGGCGACCACCACCTTATGGCTCAAGCCCTTGATGTAGAGTATAATTGCTTTATTACGGCCGAGATGGATGCACGCCTGGATGGAAACGACGCAGGCAGTTATGGTATTACGCAACTCGACATCGTCAAGGGTGGCAATACTTTCCACTTGGGTAGTTCCCTCTTGATTCCTAAGCCTCTAGACCGAAGCTTCTGGGCATACACCGAGCACGAAATCACTCCTAAGACAGGTATCCTCGTTGCCTGCTATTATGATTCTTCTCCATTCTCACCCTCTAGATGGTATGCAGGAGCAGGCGTTCACCAGCAAATAGGACGTTCAACCCTTTGCCTGCATTATGTGTGGCGTCAATTTCAAGAGGAATCACCATCCAATACTCTGGATATGACTCTGCACATGCCTCTGTCCGTAAGGGTTAATCTGCAACCCACATTGCGACTTGTGGAACAAGGGCATTCGGCTCGCATGGTGGGATTGATTCGTATGCGCATCGAACTGGAATAATGTGATTTCATCAATGGCGTTCTTTGAGGAATTTGCTGTGCCAGATGAAGAAGGCTGTGACTGTGGCTGTCATTGCCAGTGCAGTGAGGATGTAGCATATCACCGGTGGCATGCCTAGGGTCTGCTTGCTGATGGTGACAAAGAGGGTGCAGATGCCTGTCATTATCACGGCAGGGACGAGGGTTGCCCAGTAGAATACCTTCTTTCTTGCCAGATACACGGTGATTGCCCACAGGGTGAATACCGAAAGCGTCTGGTTGGCCCACCCAAAGTATTTCCAAAGCACGCTGAACGAGTCGGGATTGTCGAGTTGCCACAAAAGCATCAGCAGCGTTGCCACAAAAATGGGAATGGAGATAATGAGTCGCTTGAAAATGGGCTTTTGGTCGTAGTTGAAATTCTCGGCAACGATGAGGCGTGCCGAGCGCAGCGCAGTGTCGCCGGTGGTGATGGGGGCGAATATCACCCCCATTATTGCCAGCATGCCGCCTATCGCTCCCAGCCATCCGTTGCACACGTGCATCACAACCTTGGGGGCAGAGAAAAACTGCGTGACGGTGAGTTCGCTCTGGCCTGTAAATGCCGCTACGACTTCGGGAGAACAAACCTCGCGCCATCCCTCGCTGTAAAAGAACCAACTGCTCACGGTAACTACTCAGGTAGGGGTACACGCCCTTTTGGGGAACTTGAAATGTTAAAATGAACACCGTCTGTTTCTGTCTGCTAAGTTTTATAAAAACGCATTTGCCAAAGCGTCCAAATAATACGTATATACCTGCTATACAGC